>JANWXO010000064.1 GCA_025057295.1 Candidatus Binatia bacterium
TGAATATTGCCGATCCGGTTGGTTAAGAGCTGGTGGGTGTGGCCATGAATCACGACCACGGAGTGGAAGCGTCGCAGAATGGCTTGCACCTCGTCGGCATCGTCCGTCCAGAAGTTCCACGGCTTGTAATACTTGTAGAGAGGGGAATGGGAAAAGACGATGATCGGGACGTCATCGGCCAGGGGGGCGAGATCTTTTTGCAACCACGCGCGTTGTTCCTCTCCCACCTTGAAGCGACCCTGGATAGCGTTGTCGAGACCGGCAACTGTGAGCATCCGTTCCATCGGTGTCATGCCGCGGGCGGTCCAGAAGTCATCCTCTAAAATACTGTTGAGCACGACGAAGTGCACGCCTTTGTGATCGAACGAATACGTCGGCTCCCCGAACAGGTCGCGCCACTTCTCGCCCATGTCCAAGAACCAGTCGTGCTCCCCGACCATCATGCGGACAGGAACCTTGAGGTTCTTCAGAATCTCGGCACCGAGTTCGAGCTCTTTCGGTTGCCCGAGCTGAGCGAGGTCACCGCCGTACAGGACAAAGTCGGGGGGCGGATCCATGCGGTTGATGTCATCTACCGCGCGGAAGAGAGCCTGGACGAATCGATCGTTGAGTTGGCGCTCGTAGAGATGGGAGTCGGAGATGTAGGCGAAGCGGAATGGGTCGACTTTGCCAGCCGCGTGCGTCACTCGGATGGGTTGGAAGGAATGAGGGGGAAATGCAACTCCCTGGGCGAGCGCGGCTCCCACCGCGGCCATCGAGACCTTCAGGAAGCTGCGGCGGTCGAGCATCGGCAGCGCAGCGAAAAGAGCCTGTCGTTCTTCGTAATACCGAGTCTCTACACTTTTGCTTCGCGGACGAGTGGCCATGGCTGCCTCCTCTTGCGTTGTGGGCACGCACTGGGTACTGCCCGAGTTGGGGGACACTCGCTATTGGCTTGGCGCGGTTGCCCCGTTGCTCCGTTCAGTCGCGAGCCGCTCAAAAGGCAAGCTCCGGCGGAAAGCCAGTGCCTCGTCACGGAAAGGACGACGTTCCTGCGCGATCTGGCGCTGGCGTTCCATCTCACGGTGGTTTTGCTCGGCGAACCGTACATCGGTGAGAGTGAACATAAATGCTACCAATTGATTAATTTCCTCCTCGGTGAGCGCCAACGGCTCAATCCCCCCGTCGAGGAAGGGATTGGCTTCCCCACCTTTGTTGTAGTGGTCCATCACGTCCCACAAGGTTTGCATCGAGCCGTCATGCATGTAGGGAGCGGTGATCCCGATATTGCGGAGCTGCAACGTCTTGAAAGCGCCAATGTCGGCCTGGTCTTTGGTCACGAGAAAACGGCCGAGCTCTGAGAATTCGGTCTCCAACGCCATGCGGTCGATCGCTGCCGTGCTATCTTCCTGTTCCAGCGCTTTGAGCGCCCGACGGGTGAGGTCGGGAAAGTTTTGCTTCCGCGCTGCCACCCCGATATTATGAAAGCGATTATCGGTGCCGAGGGGGTTGGAGGGGTTCAGGATATGACAGGTCACACACCGCCCCTTGCCGTTGAAGAGCACCCAGCCTTTCTTGGCTTCCTCAGAAATAGCCTTCTCGTCGCCAGCGACAAAGCGGTCGAAGGGAGCATCGAGGAAGACCAGGGTGCGCTCGAAAGCGGCGATGGCACGGGCCAGATCGTCATAGTTGGGAGCACGGCCATACGCCTTCTGGAAGAGATCCTGGTACTCCGGGTCGTCGGCGATCGCCTTCACCGCTGCCTCTGGGTTGGGGTGTCCCATTTCGATGGGGTTGAGAATCGGCAATTTAGCCTGCTCTTCGAGACTGGGAGCACGGCCGTCGAGAAAGAAGGTTTCGAAAAACACTGCGTTGAGGGTAGTGGGGGCGTTGCGCTGCCCGAGTTTATCGTCGATCCCTTCGGAAACCGGTCGCTGGTCGGTGAAGCCGCGGCTCACATCATGGCAGGTTGCACAGGCAACCGTGCCATCGCGCGACAGCCGTGTGTCGAAGTAGAGTTTTCGCCCGAGCGCCACACGCTCCGGGGTCATGGCGTTGTCCTGCGGAATGAGAGCCTGCCAGATCACCCCATCGATATTCGGCGGCGGCTGGGTGACGTCACGCGGTGGAAGCAGCCGGTCGAGCTGGGCCAGCTGTTGATCCATCGGCAGTGCCCCATGGAGCCGGTTATCCGCAGCGTGGAGCGGAAGATCTCCTACCACGGCAAGCACCACGGTAAGGAACAGGCACCGCAAAATCCGACATAGCAGGGGAGAGGTACCACCCTCCCACCTCGTCACGGAACCCTTCGTCGCAGGACCGCTCTGGTCTGACGCTGTAGCGCGCATGGGTCTGCCTCCTTTTCCCTACCCACTCTGGTCCATCCTGATCGTGCCGGTGACAATAATACTGGGTGTTGTGTTGTTTACAACACTCAGTGTTGTTTGTCAATGTCGGGCTGGCCCAGTATCGAGGGGGACAGTCAGTTAAATGTTGTCCCGGCAGCGGGCGCAGCGCCCGCGGAAGGTGACAGTGATGTGCTCGACCGCGAACCCCTCCGGCAGAGTAGCGCTGCCGCGGAGCGGGCCATCGGCGGTCGCAGGGAGGTCATAGAGGCGACCACAGATGCGGCAGTGAGCGTGGTAGTGCGGATCCGCACGCGGCTCGTAGCGTGCTGGCTCACCCGCGTCCGTGACACGGGCAGCCAGCCCGGCTGCGACGAGAGAATCGAGCACTTCATAGACCGTCTTCCGACTGATATTCGGATATGCTTCGAGGACCTGGCGATGGAGGTCGATGGCCGTCGGGTGGGTAGTAGATCGGCGGAGCAAGTTGAGAATCGCCACCCGTTGACGGGTGGCGCGGAGTCCGTGGTCGGCGAGTTCTGCCGCGAGTTGTTCCTCCACCTGTGCCCCTGGCATCTGCATATGCGGTGTTGGGCCTCCCCGTGGGAAAGAGCGATCTGTGGGTTGATTAATCTGCCGCTGCGATCGACGAAGGGTGCGTGTGCGGGCGCGATTCCTCGCGCTGCAAGGCCGGCATGACGGTGGCGGCGAAGCGGCGCATGTTCTCTTCGGCCACCTCGATCGGCATGCCGCCGTATTTGAACACGGCCACAAAGTGGTTCATGTGGATCTTGCTCTGGATGAAGCGAATCTTTTCTAGACACATCTCCGGAGTCCCGGCGACCTGGAAGCTGACAAAATTCTCCGTGACAGCGTCCGTCCCGGCTTGCTTGGCGGCCTGACCCATCTGGTAGTAGAACTCGTAGCCTTTCACGTTCCGATGCGCCCCTTTGGACAACTCGTAGTGAAGGTCTGCCGATTGCCAGTATGCCCCCATATATTTGCGGGCACCGGCCATCGCCTTCTCTGCCGTGTCGTCCACATATACCCACGCGAGGTTGACCGGCGGAATGGGCTCCTTGCCCAGGCTGCGGTAGATCTGGTTGTAACGCTCGAGTTCAGCGGCGGTCGTTTCCCAGTCCCGTTGCGGGATGATGAGCACGCCGAACCCCAGCTTGGCCATGATTTCAGCCGACTCTGGACTGACAGCGGCGCCGTACATCCGGCCTGTGAAGTCGGAGTACGGACGCGGGCGGATGCTCATTTCCGGAATCTGGTAGTACTTGCCGTGGTGGGAGAAGCGCTCCTGCTTGAGCGCCTTGACCACGATTTCGGCCGCTTCGATGAAGCGCTCGCGCGACTCTTCCATGGGAATACGGAAGCCTTCGTATTCGATGCGGGCCGCGCCCCGGCCAAATCCCAACAGCACCCGTCCCTCGGACAGGATATCCAGCATAGCGATCTGCTCCGCGACCCGAACTGGATCGTGCCAGGGCAGTACGATCACTGCCGTCCCGAGCTTGATCCGCGAGGTCCGTCCGGCCACGTAGGTGAGAAACTGGCACACATCAGGGACCATGGTGTAGTCGTCGAAATGATGCTCGACACTCCACAACGAATCGAATCCTAACGGCTCGGCCAGATCTGCCAGCCGTCGCTCTTCCCAGTAGACTTGGTGATCAGGCTGTTGCCGGTTGGGGTTTTGCATAACGACCGCGACACCGACTTCCATAGCCATCCTCCTTGTTTGGATTCTCCTTCTGCCTCCTATAGCACCCGTGTCATGGCGACACAAGCAACAGGCTCTAGAGTAGCCAGGGGAGAAATGGTGAGCAACGGAGCGCTGCGCCAGCGTGGCGTTGTCTTGGGGCACACAGGAAGAGGAAACAGATTCTTAGCGGAACAGGTCAGCCTCGGCTGGACGGATCAACGTCTTTGCCGTTCCTTCGGCTGGGAGGAAACGATAGCCGCGGATGATGACGGCAGGCACAGCAGCGCCCTTTTCCATCACCAGCCCGGCGGCAGCGGCCAGCTCGTCGGCCACGGCAACGACGGTATGATGCAGTTCGCGGCCTTGAAGGTCGGAGCTGCCACGCAGATCCAACAGGGGCTCAAAACCAGAGACGCCCAAAGCAAACTCGACCAACCCATCGCGCCACGGTCGGCCAAAGGTGTCGGTAATGATCACACCGATGGTGATCCCGCGTCGTGCCTCGATAGTCGTACGGATGGTCCGTGCCGACGCGTCGGGATCCTTGGGGAGGAGAATGACGATGTCGTCTCCGAGACTGTTCGAGGCGTCCACCCCAGCATTGGCGCATACCCAGCCGTGTTTGGTCTCGGTAATCACCACCCCGTTTTTCATCCGCACGATGCGGCGGCTCTCGCGCAGGACGACTTCGACCACCCGAGGGTCTTTGTCCCACATGGCCGCGATCTGCCGCGCAAAAGGCGACGGTTCGACCGTCTTGAGATCCACCAGCGCCCCCTCGGCCTTTGACACGATCTTTTGGCAGATAACCAGGATGTCGCCGCTTTTGAGTCCCACTTTGGCACGATCGATCGCCTCGAGCAGAAGGGAGGGGAGGTCGTCGCCAGGGAAGATCAGAGGGATATTGGGGATGGGGATAATGGCAATAGTGCTCATAGGACGCCTATCTGTATGGAGGTGGACTCTCGGCAAACCCTTTGCGGCACCCCCATTCTACCACCGCCTGTGCCAACGCCGCCGCCTTGTCAACAGTACTCATAATGGTATCGGTGACGAGAACGGTCAGCCCCCATTGTTCGATCCGTTCTCGTTGGTCGGCATCCTGTGTATCGAGCACGAAGCTGTCGAGAAAATCTCGGTACAGACTCGCCACACCGGCGGCCGAGACTTCGATGCCCAGCCCTCGCAGAAGGCGGTCTGCCGGTCCCTTGATCGGTTTCCCCGCGACCAGTGGACTAATAGCGATGACCGGTGCACGAGTCTCCTGTAACGCCTGGCGCACGCCAGGGAGGGCGAGGATCGGACCGATACTGACAATGGGGTTGCTGGGCGGCAGAATCACCAGGGTTGCACGCAGGATGGCTTCACAGACCCCCGGCGCTGGAGTGGCAGCGGCGATGCCGTGGAACTCGACCTGCTCGACCTGGCCTTCTCCTCGGCGTTTGACGAGATATTCCTGAAAAGGTAAGGCGCCTGCTTCCGTATGGACAATGGTGCGCACCGGTTCGTTACTCATCGGGAGTACCGTCGCCCGCACCCCCCATGCCTGGGTGATGGCAGCGGTCACTTCGGTCAGCGACCTGCCCTGCCGGAGCTGTTGGGTGCGGAACAGGTGGGTGGCGATATCGGCATCGCCGAGCCCAAACCAGGTATCGGCATAATACCTTCCCAGGGCGTGCAGGCACCGGAAAGTGTCATCTCGCAGTCCCCACCCCTTCCCCTGATCGACTGCACCAGCCAGTGTGTAGGTGATCGTGTCGAGGTCGGGGGAGACGTGCAGGCCGAAGAATTCGTCGTCATCGGCTGTGTTGACAATGACGCACAGCCGTGCAGGGTCGATGACACGGGCCAAGCCCCGCAAGAAGCGGGCGGCGCCGACGCCCCCGGCCAAAGCGGTCACCGAAAGATCTCCCCACATGGATATGCATGTCGCCATAGAGCGCGGCGCACACCCTCACGCCGGCTCACTGCGGGGGGTGCGCTTTGTCGCGCTCGAAGGGGTGAATGTAGCGGAACTGGGATGAAGCGGTGAGCTGGTGGTAGGAGCCAAACCGTTCCTCAGCATTCTCGACCAGGTCGAGGGGGCTCAATTCTTCGTCATCGCTGTTGTATACCTTGCGCAGCCTGTAGGTGGTCGTGCGTTCAGCCGGCGTGCGGCCGAGGTCGCGGATGAGACGGCGCAGTTCCTTGGGAGGCACGAGTTGCCCGTATTGCGCTCCAGCTGAGGTCGAGATGCTCTCGTTGATGAGAGTGCCTCCCAGATCGTTCGCGCCCACCGTGAGGAGATACTGCGCGAGCTTGGGTCCTTCTTTGACCCACGAGGACTGAATGTTGCGAATGGTGGGCCCCAACATGAGACGCGCGACGGCATGCATCTTGACCACTTCCGCACCGGTTGCTCCGGGACGCACGTTCCTGACCAATTTGCGCTGGTACATCGGCGCTTCTTGGTGCACCAGTGAGAGCGGGACAAACTCGGTGAATCCCAGGGTTTCTTTCTGAATGTCGCGCAGCAGGTTCATATGTTTCACCCAATGCAGCGGGGTTTCCACATGCCCGTACATGATGGTGGAAGTCGTCGGGATCCCCAAACTGTGGGCGGTCGTGATCACCTCGATCCATTGCTGCGTCGTGATACGGCCAGGCGCGATCAGGTTGCGGATATCTTGATCCAAAATCTCGGCCGATGTTCCAGGCAGGGTATCGAGCCCGGCGGCCTTCAACTCCGTCAGATAGTCACGGACAGACACCGCCGCCCGTGTGGCGCCGTACAGCACCTCTTCGGGGGAAAAGGCGTGCAGATGTAGCTGAGGAAGGGCTGTTTTGACGGCGCGGGTCAAGTCTATATAAAAACGCCCGTCCATTTTGGGCGGCAACCCCGCCTGCATACAGATCTCGGTTGCTCCCATATCTACCGCTTCCTGCGCACGGCGGAGGATCTCTTCGAGGGGAAGAAAATACCCTTCTTCTTCCCGATACTCGCGGCTGAATGCGCAAAAGGTGCAGTGTTTGATACAGACGTTAGTGAAGTTGATATTCCGGTTCACGACATAGGTGACGACGTCTCCGACCTGGCGGCGGCGCATCTCGTCCGCGACCAGGCACACCGCCTGCAAATCGCGGCCGTTGGTCTCGCACAGGCGTAGACCGTCTTGCCATGATAACTCCTCTCCCTCGAGGGCACGGTGGAGGATAGTGCTGACTTGAGCATCAATATGATCGAGGATACCGGCAAGCCCATTGGGTGCCACGGCTGTCTCTCCTTCCGAGTAGATTTGCATCCTTACGCCATGACCTGCGCGTAGAGCTCCTGCGTGCGCGGCCGTAGTGCGGGTACCAGGAATCCTGGACGGTCGATGTACTCTGGGTAGATCGCCAGCCGCTCCCGCAACGTAAAGCCTTCCTCACGACAGGTTTGCGCCAGGCGCTCGAGGTGCGGCCAGGCCGCCTCTGGGTTCACATAGTCTTTGGTCACGGGAGAGATGCCTCCCCAGTCGTTGATGCCGGCGCGCAGCAGCAGCTTGTGATCTGCCGGATTGAGATTGGGCGGAGCCTGGACGTTCATCCGACCGCCGAGCAGGAGTCGAGCAATGGCAACGGTCTTGGCCATGTCGGTGCTGTCTGGTTCCGGGGCGCCGGCCATGCGGGTATCCGGCTTCGCCCGGAAGTTTTGCACGATCACTTCTTGAATATGACCGTAGGTCTGGTGGATCTCCCGGATGGCGAGCAAACTGTCTACTCGCTCTGCCCACGTCTCGCCGATGCCGATGAGGATACCGGTGGTAAAGGGGATGGCCAGCTCCCCGGCTTCGCGCAGCATGCGCACCCGTACGGCAGGCTCCTTATCCGGAGCCGAGAAGTGCGGCATGCCTTTCTGGCGCAATCGCGGGCTGATGTTCTCCAGCATGAGACCAAGGCTGACGTTGACCTGCTTGAGGAGCTTCATCTCCTCGTAGCTAAGGACCCCGGCGTTGGTGTGGGGGAGAAGACCATGGGCCAGGGCGATCTCGCACGCGTGGTAGACATAGGCAGTGGTTGTGGCGTGACCAAAACGCGCGAGCGTTTTGCGATATTGGCTATAGGCCTTTTCGGGCTTGTCGCCCAAGCACATGAGGGCTTCCTTGCAGCCCTGTGCGCGCCCGCGTTCCACCCAGTCACGAATCTCCTCTGGGGTCATTGTCCAGGCCGCTGGGTCACGCGGATCTTTGCGGAAGGTGCAGTAGGAGCAGCGGTCGCGGCAGAGGTTGGTCACGGGGAGAAAGACCTTACGGGAGTAGGTCACCGTGCGGCCCTTATAGCGGTCGCGCAATGCCCCAGCTGCCGCCAACAATGCGGGGAGATCTTCGGCAGAACAGGCGGCAAGCTCATACCCGTCTGCAGCGGAGAGGGAAACGTCCGCAAGCGCCTTGTCGAGAATCACGGAGATATGAGATTGCACGATGGATTCCCTTGTCGCACGCCCGAGTATTAGTGGAGCACTGTGGTAAAGTCAACCAGGTTTTCCCTGCCACCTCACTTTTCCGTGATATTGTCCACGTCGAGGTCACTCCTCCGTGAGATGCCGTCCGATGCCGCTGGCGGTTGTGTCGCGGCATGCCGGGTTGCAGCAGGAGCGGGCAGCGCTGTCACGAGCTCCCCACACTGCCGTGCAAGAGGTCATCGGGAGGGAGCAAAATGATTTCGATACGGCGATTCTGTTTGCGTCCCTCTTCGCTCTCGTTGCTGGCGACCGGTGCAGTATCGGCACGGCCGACTGCACTCAACCGATGAGGCGGTAGCTGCGCCTCGGTGATCAGGTACTTGACCACTTCGGTGGCCCGCGCGGTGGAGAGTTCCCAGTTGGTCGGGTACTGTTGGCTGAGGGTGGGGCCGATGGGTACGTTGTCCGTGTGCCCTTCGATGAGGATGCGACGGTCGGTCACTTTGGCCAGAATGGCGCCCACCTTCTGCATAATCTGGCGGCCTTCCGGAGTGAGGGTCGCCTGCCCGCTGGGGAACAGCACCCGGTCCAAAATAGTCACTACGAGTTTCTCTTTGACTTGGTGGAGGGCGATCTCTTTCTGGGCAATCTCTCCCTGCAGGCTGGCGACGAGCCGGTCATACGCACCTCTGAGACTGGAGAGCTCGGCCTCCTTGGCGCGGGTCTGTTCTTGCAACTGCCGTTCCAGAGCAGCGGCGCGCTCGCGTTCCGCTGCTAACTGCGCGGCCAGTTCGGCCTGCGCTGCGGTGAGCTCGGTCATGTGTTGTTGTAAGTCGATCACGTGACTCTGGAGCGCTGTCCGTTCAGCCTCCAGCGTCGCCAGGTGCTGTTGCCGTGCGACCTCGACCGCGGCCTGCCGCTCGAGGGCTGCTGCCAGGGTTTGCTCCAGGGCTGCCGCTCGTCCGACGACAGCGTCGTGAAACGTGCGCAGTTGTTGGAGGTCTTCGTTCGTCAGCGCGCTTTGCGTATCAACGGGGGAAGAAAGAGCGTCCGGAACGAGCTCGATCATGGTCGGTTGCGGAGGTGGGGGAGGAAACACGGGAAGCGGCAATCGGACAATCCCTGCGTGTACCAGGGTTGCGAGGACAAAACTGCACACCAGACGGCCGGAGGGATGACCCCGGCGGGTCACAGAAGCTTTGAGTGCCCGCTGACGGGCGGAGGAGGTCAACCGTCGTGTCGTGGTATGCTCCTCGCCGAGTACCCATCTGTCTGCAGAATGGAGAGACATATGGTGACCCGATCCGGCGTTGTCACTTGTCCCTACTCCTTAGGGAGCAGATAGCCATCTCTTTCTGAATGCGGTTACGGTCTGACGGTAGAGGCGGATACAGGCAATAAGGGTACAGACGATCCCAATGGTTGTCATCAACCGACCACTGCTGAGCACGACCTGGTAGAAGTCCAGCTTGGCGCGGGCGATCTCGAGACGTTCTCCTTCTTCGCTGGGAAAAGTTTGCTGTTTCCCCCTGGAGAAAAAGGGGACAGTCGGACGGGCTTGCAGGGCCGCGGCGGCGATCACCGCTTGGTAGTGCGTGACTTTCGCAGCCCCGGCAAAGGAGTTGCCTACCCCTAACACGATCAAGACACATCCGGCGATAAACAGGAGATCTTTCTGCAATTGCCGTGCGATGGCCATGGCGTGATCCAGCCGTACCACCAGGTTTCCGGTGAGTCAAGGCGTTGTTGCGTGAACAGAGCCCATGGGCTAGCCTGTCTTCTTACATGCCGCCAGTGGTTTATTGTTTGATCCGACTCGACCCCTGGGATTACCGTGCGGTGTGGCACGTGCAGCAGACCCTGCAGGCGCGCTGTCGGGTGACACGGGACAATGTGCTCGTGTTGACGCAGCACCCCCCTGTCATCACGCTCGGCTACCGACGGCAGAGGGAACAGGTGCGCCTTTCTGCGGCAGAGTTGCAGCAGAGGGGGATTGAGCTGGTTGCCGTCGAGCGGGGAGGAGGGGCGACCTACCATGGCCCCGGTCAATTGGTGGCTTACCCGATCTTTTCGTCGCTGTTGCGGCGGGCAAGAGTACGACGGTTCGTCTCCTGCTTGGAAGAGGTCATGTGCCGGGTGAGCCGTGCCTTTGACGTCCCGGCGACACGACGGCCTGGGCTTCCGGGTGTCTGGGTCGGCGAGCGCAAGCTGGGGGCGGTGGGGATCGCTGTTCGCGGGGGAGTCTCGCTCCACGGCTTTGCCCTGAATGTCAGTACGGATCCGCGCTCGTTTACGTATATTGTCCCGTGTGGAATGGCCGATATAACCGTCACCAGCCTGCAGCAGGAACGTGGGAGGGCGATTTCCTTAGCCGAGGTTGCGGAACAGACGCGCCTGTATTTTGCGCAGGTTTTCGGTGCGAGCATGGAGGAGATGCCGTATGAGTGGGGTTGTCCTGAGTGAGCGGAGGGGATGGGTGCGCTGGATCACTCTCAACCGTCCCGAGAGACACAACGCCCTTGATCGCGACACGATTCTTGCTCTCAAAGCTGCGCTACTGGAGAGTGGGCAAGACGAAGACACCAGGGTGGTCGTCCTCACCGGGGCGGGCAATGCCTTCTCGTCGGGCGCCGATCTGCGTGCGGCGCGGGAAACACGAGTGCCTGCGCATGAGGATATCCTAGAAGACGGTTTCAACGCCACGATTCGCGCGATCTGGCACCTCCCGAAACCAGTGATCGCGGCAGTGAATGGGACGGCTGCAGGGTTCGGCTGCTCCCTCGCTTTGGCTGCCGATATGCGGTTGGCGTCTAGTGCAGCGCGTTTTTCCCTCATTTTTGTCAAGCGCGGGCTGACCCTTGATGGGGGGGCGAGTTATTTCCTGCCCCGGCTCGCCGGCCTGCGCGGCATGGAGTTGGCTCTGACCGGGGATCTGGTCGACGCCGAAGAGGCATCTCGGCTGGGGTTAGTGAACCGTGTCTTTCCTGCGCAAGAGTTCCATGCGCAGGTGACGGCCTATGCCGAACGGCTGGCGAAAAACGCCCCGCTGGCGCTGGCGGCGATAAAAACCTCGCTCCATCGGGCCTTGGAGCAGCCGCTGGATGCGATGTTGACCTACGAGATGGCAGAGCAGCGTCGTCTCAGCCGCACCGAAGATGTGCGCGAGGGAATCGCCGCCTTTCTGGAGAAGCGCGAACCGGTGTATAAAGGAAGATAGTAAGGACAGATAGGGATGGAACGACTCTTTATCGTTGGTGACATTCACGCGTGCCCGCACGAACTGGAGGCGCTGCTGCACGCCCTGCCCCTGCAGCCCCACGATCAGCTCATCTTCCTCGGCGACTATATTGACCGCGGCCCTGGGGCACGCGAAGTCATCGATTTGCTTCTCGCCCTCAAGGCCGACGAGGTGTGTCGCGTCAGGTTTCTCAAAGGCAACCATGAGGATATGTTCTTGGACTTTCTCGGCTATGCGGGGCACTATGGCGACGCCTTTCTCTACAACGGTGGCAACGCCACCTTGCACAGTTATGGGCTCTCTCCCGCGCTCCCCAGCGAGGCCTACGCTGCCTCTCTGCCGCCCGAGCATCTGCGGTTCTTGCTCGATTTGGAGACGCTGGTGGTCTGCTCAGATCTCCTCTGCGTCCATGCCGGGGTGAATCCGCGCAAGCCGCTGGAGGAACAAACCGCAGAGGAGTTGCTGTGGATTCGACAGGAATTCATTTTTCATCCCCATAGCCTGCCTTACACTGTAGTCTTTGGGCATACACCGCAGCGCACGGTGCTGTATGACCTTCCTTACAAGGTCGGTATCGATACCGGCTTGGTGTACGGCGGCAAGCTGACCTGTCTGGAGTGGACGGAAAAGATGGTGTACCAAGTGGCGAAGGGAAGCCGCAAAGTAACGATCACCGATGCCTCCAGCCGGTGGTACGCGGCAGGATTGCTGCACCGTCCGCTTTAGCTACCTATCATTGCTGCCCCTATACTACCTCGAACAGCCCGGCAGCGCCCATCCCGCCGCCCACGCACATGGTCACGACTACGTAGCGCACGTTGCGTCGCTTCCCTTCGAGTAGGACGTGGCCGACCATGCGTGTCCCGCTCATACCGTATGGATGACCGATGGAGATCGCACCGCCGTTAACGTTGAGGCGCTCCATCGGGATGCCCAGGCGGTCGCGGCAATAGACCGTCTGCACGGCGAACGCTTCATTGAGCTCCCACAGGCCGATGTCGTCGATGCTGAGGCCGTAACGGTGCAACAGTTTGGGTACAGCGAAGACTGGACCGATACCCATTTCATCGGGTTCGCAGCCGGCGACTGCGAGACCGCGATAGATCCCCAGCGGTTGGAGTCCGCGGCGAGAAGCGGTTCGTGCGTCCATCACCACACAGGCTGCAGCACCGTCGGAGAGCTGGCTGGCGTTGCCGGCGGTGATGCTTCCGCCGGTAACGGAAGGGAGCGCAGCGAGCTTGTCCAGTGTCGTGTCGGGCCGGTTGCCCTCGTCGCGCGTAAGCGTCACTTCCTGTAGAGAGGTCTGTCCGGTGGCTTTGTCGATGACCTCCATGAAGGTGGTGAACGGGACGATCTCTCGATCGAACTTGCCTGCGGCCTGAGCTGCAGCGGTACGTTGCTGGCTGATAAGAGCGTATTCGTCCTGCACTTCGCGACTGATACCATAACGCTGGGCGACAATTTCGGCCGTTTGCAGCATCGGGAAGTACAGCGCAGGAATGTGCTGCGTGAGCCACTCTTCCGTAAAGTGCTGCAAATTCATCGTGTTCTGCACCAGACTGATCGACTCCACCCCACCTGCCACGATGATCTCGGCATCACCAGCGAGGATGCGTTGGGCAGCGATGCTGATCGACTGGAGGCCGGAGGAGCAGTAGCGGTTAACGGTCATTCCTGGGGTGGTCACCGGCAGGCCCGCCCGCAGCGCTGCTGCGCGACCGATATTGTGTCCAGTCGCTCCCTCGGGGAGACCGCAGCCCAGAATCACATCTTCCACCTCTGCCGGGTCGAGCCGAGCCAGTTCGACGGCGTGCCGGATGACGTGTCCTGCCATCGTTGCCCCATGGGTGCGGTTCAGGCTGCCGCGGAAGGCTTTGCCGATGCCGGTCCGGGCAAAAGAAACGATCACGGCCTCTCGCATAGATCTCCTCCTCTATGTCGTTTCAGCATACTCCTTCCTCTCTGCGAGGGAAACGTTGGCAGCATTCGGGAGTTCTGCCAAGCCCTGGAGGGAGGCTTGCAAAGGGGCCAGGGTTACAGGTAAGCTTGCGTGCACCTACGATGCACAGCGGCGCGGAACGTGCTCTGGGCAAGGGTCCCTGAGGCAATCTCGGTTTGTCTCATCGCTGAGAGGAGAGTGGCCTGCCGGACGCGTCGATAGGGCGGTCTCGAGGTCAACAGGTTGCCTGCATGGCTTCTGCCGATGCTGCTGTCGGTCCTTTGTTCGAGTGGCGGCGTAGCTCAGTTGGCTAGAGCGAGGGTCTCATAATCCCTAGGTCCCCCGTTCGATCCGGGGCGCCGCCACTCGCTCTTCTCCACCTCTTCCGCGCCGTCACGGTCTCCCGACCCGCGCGAGCCCACATCGCGACGGAACCACCCCAGGGCCCCTCGCGGCGCCGGTCGGGTCGCGCGCCGCGACAGGACCGGAGCGGATCGATCCGGCCACCTCGCGCAAAACGGGCCCCTCCGCAGCGCAATCACTTCGGGAACACCAACGCCACGGTG
>JANWXO010000065.1 GCA_025057295.1 Candidatus Binatia bacterium
TTCGCGTTGAGGAAAATCTGGGATAAGTGAGGGTGCTCAGGAGAGCAGCGGTGAGACGAGAGCACCAGAGAGAGATGTAAGGCAAGTCATGGCAGAGGGTGTGCTTTCTCAAGCAACGGTCAACGGGTCGGAGGAGTTGCCCTTTCGCGCGTGGTTTGGCTGTTCCGCAGGGTGTAGCGGCGAACTCCCTCTCAACCAGATCATCTATAATTGTCCGCGCTGTGGTGCTTTGCTGGACGTCTACCACGATTTATCGGTCCTGCGCCGACGCTCCCCCGCGGAGTGGAAACAACTGTTCGACGACCGCTACCGGCGCACTACCTATCCGTACGGCAGCGCGGTGTGGGGCAAGAAGGAGATGGTGTGCCCGGCCGTAGACAACACTAACGTTGTCTCCATGTATGAGGGAGGGTCCAACCTCTTTTGGGCTGAGCGATTCGGAAAACAGATCGGGCTGGAGGATTTGTGGGTCAAGCAGTGTGGGAATGCGCACACCGGGTCCTTCAAGGATTTGGGGATGACCGTGTTGGTGTCGATGGTCAAACAGATGATCGCCGAAGGCATCCCTATTCCCGCAGTCGCTTGTGCTTCAACGGGGGATACCTCTGCCGCCCTTGCTGCCTATTGTGCGGCGGCTGGTATTCCGGCGATCGTCATTCTTCCGCGCAACCGCGTCTCGACTGCACAATTGATCCAACCCATGGCCAACGGCGCGCTGACCCTGTCCCTTGATACCGATTTTGACGGCTGCATGCGAGTGGTCCGCGAGCTGTGTACGCGGGAAAACATCTACTTAGCGAATTCGATGAACAGTCTGCGCCTGGAAGGACAAAAAACCGTCTCGATCGAGATCGTGCAGCAGTTCGATTGGGAGGTGCCCGACGTCGTGATCGTCCCTGGAGGCAATTTGGGCAATATCACGGCCATTGGGCGTGGCTTTTTGCTGATGCGCGACCTCGGTATCATTGATCGCTTACCGCGCTTGGTGTGCGCCCAGGCAGAACGGGCAAACCCGCTGTACCGCAGTTTCCTGACCGGCTTTACAAAGTACCAGCCTATTCGAGCCAAAAAAACGCTCGCCTCGGCGATTCAGATCGGTAATCCCGTCAGCATCGAGAAGGCGATCAAAGTCTTGCAAGTGTTTGACAGTCTGGTCGAGCAGGCCAGCGAAGAAGAGTTGGCCGATGCTGCGGCGCTGGCCGATCGGACCGGACTCTTTAATTGTCCGCACACGGGCGTTGCGCTGGCGGTGCTCCTCAAGTTGGTGGCGCGTGGCCAGATTCACCCGCGAGAACGGGTTGTCGTCATAGCCACGGCGCATGGCCTGAAATTCACTGACTTCAAGCGGCGGTACCACGAAGGGAAACTTCGTGGGATTGCCTCACGCTATGCCAACCGTCCCATTGAGCTGCCAGCGGACTACGGGAAGGCGCGGGACGCGATTTTGCGCGCACTGGCGGAGCGGGGGGGAGGCATATAGAGTGCGTGGGGCTCGAGCAAAGGATAGTCCGAGCGGAGATGAGGAGCGGAGATGAAGTATATCGTGTTACAAGGTGATGGAATGGCGGATTGGCCGGTGGCGAAATTAGGCAACAAGACGCCGCTGGAATATGCCCGCACGCCGAATATGGATCGGATCGCCTCTTTGGGGGTATTGGGGCTGACGTACACGATTCCTGAGGGCTATCCTCCTGGTAGTGATGTCGGCACCATGAGTCTTTTAGGGTACGATCCGCGTCGCTACCATACTGGTCGCTCGCCGATCGAAGCGGCCAGCATGGGTGTCGTACTCGGACCCCGTGATATCGCGTTTCGTTGTAATCTCGTCACCCTGGCTGTCGGAGCGGATGGGGAAGAGATTATGGATGATTTTGCCGCCGGTCATATTCCCAGTGCAGACGCGGCAGAGCTGATCCACGCGATTGATGCGGAACTCGGGGGAGGGGACCTCTCCTTCTACCCCGGAGTGAGTTATCGCCACCTCATGGTGTGGCATGAAGGGAAAGAGCAGCTACAGACCACTCCTCCGCACGATATTACTGGGCGGCCGATTGCTGACTATCTCCCACAGGGGGAGGGAGCAGAACGGCTCTGCTTGATCATGGCAAAAGCGCGGGAAATTCTTGCTACCCATCCGATCAACCTCCGTCGCCAGCGTGAGGGGCACAAACCCGCCTCCTCGATCTGGCTATGGGGCCAAGGCCGACGTCCGGCGCTGCCAACGCTCCAGGAGCGCTTTGGACTCAGTGGGTCTGTTGTCGCTGCAGTGGACTTGGTGCGCGGGATCGGCACGCTCGCGGGGCTAGAGGTGATCAACGTACCCGGAGCAACTGGATTCCTCGACACCAATTACCGCGGCAAAGCCGAATACGGGCTGGCGTCGCTGCGGCACAAGGATTTTCTCTTCCTCCATGTCGAGGCGCCGGATGAAGCTGGTCACATGGGAGATGCGGAGAAGAAGGTCGAGGCCTTAGAAAACTTCGATGAAAAAGTGGTGGGGACCATTCTCGCTGGACTGTGCGACTGTCCCGCCTGGCGCATCCTCCTCATGCCCGACCATGCAACCCCGCTGGCGCTCAAGACCCATGTTGCTGATCCAGTTCCGTTTGCCATCGTGTCTTCTGAAGATATGAGACGGGGAGAGGCAAAACCCCTGGGCTATAATGAAGCGAGCGCACGGGCGACCGGGCTCGTCGTTCCTGAGGCCTGGCGTATCATGGAGCGGTTCATCAGAGGAACCAGCGTGTTCGCCTGAGCGCGGCAGGGGGAGAGATGGACCGAAACCTTGCGCTTGAAGTGGTGCGCGTCACCGAGGCGGCGGCCTTAGCCTCCGCGCAGTTCATGGGGCGGGGGGATGAAGCGGCGGCAGATGCGGCGGCGGTGGAGGCGATGCACAAGTTGTTTTTCGATATCGAATTTCAGGGGGAAGTAGTCATCGGCGAAGGCGACAGGGATTCGGTCTCGATGCTCTACACGGGGGAGCAGTTGGGAACAGGGCGTGGGCCGGTGATCGAGGTTGCGCTCGATGCGCTCGAAGGGGCGACCACCTGTGCCACCGGCGCGCCCAATGCCATTGCGGTGATCGCCATTGCCGAGCACGGTGGATTTCTTCGCTGTCCTCCGCATATGTATATGGATAAGATTGCGGTGGGACCTGTCGGGAAAGGGGTGGTTGATCTTGATCGCTCGGTGCAGGAGAACCTGTATGCCTTAGCTGAGGCGAAAGGGGTACGCGTACATAACCTGACCGTGGTGGTGCTCGATCGCCCGCGGCACGAGCGGCTCGTCAGCGAGCTGCGCCGCGTCGGCGTCCGTATTAAGCTCATCAGTGACGGTGATTTGTCGGCCGCCCTGGCAACGACTCGCGAGGAGTCTGGTATTGATCTCTTGTTGGGCATCGGCGGAGCAGCCCAGGGCATTATTGCCGCCGCGGCCCTGCGCTGCCTCGGGGGAGAGATACAAGGGCGGTTCAAGCCACGCAACCAGGAGGAGGTGAACCTCCTCCGCCAAGTCGGCATTGAGGATTGGCAAAAAAAGTATACAGCCGAAGAGATGGCCCGCGGCAACGTTGTCTTCGCCGCCACCGGCGTGACGACCGGAGATTACCTTGAGGGAGCCCGGTTCTATAGAGGAGGTGCGATGACCAACTCGGTCGTGATGCGTTCGAAAACCCGCACCGTGCGCTTCATGAAAACGTTTCACCACTTTGAAGACCACCCGGAGTATTGATCTATGACCTACGAACATATCCTGTTTGAGCAGGATGGGGCTGTGGGAGTGCTGACAATCAACCGCCCCAAAAGCCTGAACGCCCTCAACCCGGCCACCTTGCACGAGATCGCCGCCTGTTTAACGACGCTCTGCCAAGATGAGACTATCCGCTGTTTGATCATTACTGGCGCAGGCGACCGGGCCTTCGTTGCTGGTGCCGACATCGCTGCCATGGTGGCGATGAATGCAGTGGAGGGTAAACGGTTCTCAGCCCTTGGACTGCAAGTGTTGCGGCAGCTCGAAGAGCTTCCCATCCCTGTGATCGCGGCAGTAAATGGGTTCGCCTTAGGGGGGGGAACAGAGCTCGCCCTTGCCTGTGACCTGATTATCGCGGCGGAGAAAGCGAAGTTTGGGCAACCGGAGATCAATCTCGGTGTGATTCCGGGCTTCGGCGGGACCCAGCGTCTAGCCCGGCGTATTGGTCTGCCCCGTGCGCGTGAACTGATCTACAGTGGCGAGATGATCGATGCCGAGACGGCGCTCCGCTACGGCTTGGTCAACAAAGTCGTCCCTTCAGCCGAGCTGATGACAGAGGCCAAAGCGCTGGCCCAGAAGTTGGCAGCAAAACCGCCGATTGCCATTCGTCAAGCGAAGATGGCCATCAATGCCGGCATCGATATGGATCTGCACAATGGCTGTCGCTTTGAGAACGAAGCCTTTGCCCTGACCTTTGCGACTGAAGATAAAGCCGAAGGGATGAAGGCGTTTTTAGAGAAGCGCGAGGCGAAATTCACCGGACGCTAGCAGGGAGGAGGCTCGCCCTCAGTACCCCTGTGGATGAGGGCGAGGGACGCCTATTGGGGCTTGATCCCACCGATAAAGCAGTTACATTTCACACTTGGCGAGAGACGGGGTTGTTGACCTGTCAAGAAAGGGGAGAACTGCATGACGAAACAGGAGTGGCTGGCGCAAAAGTACCCGAAGCAAGAAGAGCGCCTGCGGCGCTTCTCGACCATCTCTGATATGGAAGTTGCTCCGCTGTACACCCCGGAGGATACCAACGGCAGGGACTATGAACGGGATATCGGGTTTCCCGGAGAATACCCGTTTACGCGTGGGGTCTACCCGAGTATGTACCGGGGCAAGCTCTGGACTATGCGCCAGTTCGCCGGATTTGGCACCCCAGAGGATACGAATCGGCGCTTTAAGTTCCTCCTCGCCGAAGGACAGAACGGGCTCTCTACTGCCTTCGATATGCCTGTCCTGATGGGCTACGACGCCGATCATCCGCGTGCACTTGGCGAGGTGGGGCGGGAAGGGGTGGCGGTCTCCACGCTCGATGATATGGAGCGGCTATTCGACGGGATTCCGCTCGACAAAGTAACGACATCGATGACGGTGAACTGTACGGCGAGTATCCTGCTGGCGATGTATTTTGCTGTGGCCGAAAAGCAGGGCGTGCCCCTCCATAAAGTCGGCGGCACGATTCAGAACGATATGCTCAAGGAATACATTGCGCAGAAGGAGTGGATCTGTCCTCCGGAACCAGCCGTGCGGATCGTCACCGACATGATCGAATTCTGCACCAAAGAAGCGCCACGCTGGCACCCGGTGTCGATCTCCGGTTATCACATCCGCGAGGCAGGATCGACTGCTGTCCAAGAGCTTGCCTTCACCTTGGCAGATGGCATTGCTTATGTCCAGGCTGCGATCGAGCGCGGGCTGAACGTTGACGACTTTGCCCCCCGCTTGTCGTTTTTCTTTAACCTGCACAATGACTTTTTCGAGGAGATCGCCAAGCTCCGCGCAGCACGGCGCATGTGGGCGAAGATCATGAGAGAACGCTTCGGCGCCAAGAATCCTCGTTCGTGGCTCCTCCGCACCCATGCCCAAACCGCAGGGGCGAGCCTCACGGCGCAGCAGCCCCTCAACAATATAGTACGGGTCGCCATCCAAGCCCTTGCCGGCGTTCTCGGGGGGGTACAGTCGCTCCATACCAATTCCATGGACGAAACCTTAGCCCTCCCTACGGAGCAGGCAGTCATGGTGGCCCTACGGACTCAGCAGATTATTGCCGAGGAGAGTGGGGTTGCGAATATCATCGACCCCTTAGGGGGCAGTTGGGCGGTGGAGGCCTTAACCGACCGTATGGAGAAAGAGGCGTTCGCTTACATCAACCGCATCGATGAACTGGGGGGGATGATCCGGGCGATCGAGATTGGCTATCCGCAGAAGGAAATCGCCGATGCCGCCTACCGTTATCAGCAACAGCTCGACGCTGGAGAAAAGGTGATCGTTGGCGTCAACAAATACGTGGTGCCGGAAGAACAACCCATAGAAATTCTCAAGATCGACCCCGAGGTCGAGCGGCGTCAGGTTGAGCGCGTGCGCAAGATCAAACGGGAGCGCAACCAAGCGCTGGTGAAGGAAAAGCTTGGGCGTGTACATGCTGCTTGCCGCAACGGTGAGAACCTCATGCCGGTCCTGATCGATGCGGTCAAGGCGTACTGCACCTTGGGAGAGATCGCCGATGTATATCGCGACGTGTTTGGCGTGTACCGCGACCCCGCATGGCTCTAAGAGGGAGGAAGAGGTGGACAGTCATCGATGGCTAAGGCGCTGTTGAGGTTGCCTGCTACCCCTTGTGTTGTGGAGGACTGCTGTGTCGGACCAGAAAGTGCTGCGTATCCTGATTGCCAAGGCCGGGCTTGACGGCCATGATCGTGGGGCCAAAATCATCGCCCGTGCGTTACGCGATGCTGGGTTCGAGGTCATTTATACCGGGCTCCACCAGACTCCGGAGATGATCGCTGAGGCTGCCGTGCAGGAGGATGTCGATGCGGTGGGGTTGAGTATTCTGTCGGGTGCGCACATGACCCTCTTTCCGGCCGTGATCGAGGCGCTCAAGCGGCGCGGGGCCGATGACATCACTGTCTTTGGCGGTGGCATTATCCCGCAAGACGACATCCCCCTGCTCAAACAAACGGGGGTGAAAGAAATTTTCACACCTGGGGTGAGCACCCAAACAATCGTAGCGTGGATTCGTGAACACGTTCGGCCGCGTGCCGAGGTCTCGAGTGATGCGTGAGGTGGAAGAGTGAGCGTCCGTGAAGAACCTCGCTGTTGACACTGTGTACTCCTGTGCGTCGCGTCTTCCCAGCTGCGCTGGATATTGTTCGCTTTGTTTGGTTCTTGCTCCCTTTTTTCTGCTGCGTGGCGTGCGCACCTCCGTCCCCTTCTGCTCCACCGCCCCCCGCTGTTCCTCCGTTGGCGTTTTCCTTACCGCCTGCACAACCGGCTCGGCCGTTGAGAGAAGAAACACTACCGGCGCGGGCGGTGCCGCAGGTGGTCATTACCGGCATTACAAACAGCGAAAGCGCGGACCGGCAGATCCTCTTTGTCGAGGGGAGGCTGCGCAACGAAGGAACTGCGGCGACCCAGCAGCTACGGGTACAGGTGAACGCTTTAGACGGGTCGGGGCAGGTACTCACAAGCACAACGGCGCTGCCGGTGCCACAAATCATTCCGCCCGGCGGCAGTGCTACCTTTCTCGTCCGTTTTCCTAACGATCCAGCGATTCGGCGGTTTCATGTCGAGGCGGAGATCCGCTGAAGCGGGCGCTTTTGCCCCTGCTGCGGGTGTGGTAGGTTGACTGTACCGTGCATGCCCGTGATGTTGTCATTATTGGCTCCGGGCCGGCTGGCAGTGGCACTGCGCTGCATCTTCTGAAGCGAGAGCCGGCGTTGGCGGGAGAGCTCCTCATCCTCGAGAAAGCGCGACATCCGCGCGAGAGAGTCTGTGCCGGCGGTTTGATCCCACACACTCTGCACTGTTTGGAGGAGCTGGAGATCCCGCTAACCGTTTCCCACGTCCGAGTGGACCGTGCCCAGGTGCGGGTCCCGCCCAACCGTACAGTATGGTGCGCAGACGGAGGGATGTGCCGTGTGGTGCGGCGTGACGCGTTCGATTATATGCTCGTCCAGGCGGCGCGAGCCCGGGGGGCAGAGGTGCGAGAAGGGGAGAAGGTACTGGAGTTGGTGCGTGAGGGAGAGGGGATCCGCGTGGTAACGGAGAAAGACACCTATCGCGCCCGTGTCGTGGTGGGGGCTGATGGGTCGGGCAGCCGTGTCCGTCGCCAGTTGGTAGGCGATGATCCCTCCGCGGTGGCCAAAGCCCTCATGTGTGATATCCCGCTGGAGCGAACAATCTGGAATGGATTCCAGGAGCGGCGGTACGATTTCAACTTTCTGCCGGTCTCGCACGGGCTGAGAGGCTACCTGTGGGCGTTTCCGTGCCTGGTTGAGGGGGTGCCGCACGTCAACGTGGGGATTTACTCACTGAGCAATACCTGCTTGACCCGTGCGGAGCTGCAGCGCCTCCTGCGACACGAACTGGCCTGCCTCTCGGGGCTCGTCCCCGCCCGTCTTCCGTCTCTGCGTTTCCGTGGCTTTCCGATTTATGGGTATCGACCCGGACGCCGGCTGGCTGCCCCTCACGTCGTGCTTGTCGGTGATGCTGCGGGGGCTGAGCCGTTAATGGGTGAGGGGATTTCCTTCGCCTTGGAGTACGGCAAGGTTGCTGCCCGGACGATCCAGGATGCCCTGTGGAGGAGGCGCTTCGAGTTCGCGGAATACACGGAGACGATCGCGCAGTCTTGGTTCGGGAAAAAACTCGCACGCTTGTACTTTGCCACGCGGCTCTTCTACGGGACGACCGCTCGCCTCTGGTTCGCGCTGGCGGCACGCAGTCATCGTCTGCAGGCTATAGGCCTGAAGTGGTATAACGGGGTTGACGGGTGGCATCAACGCAGCGGCTGGGCAGCTCTCCGAGCGGTTCTCTTTGCTTCGTGCAGAGGATGACTCCATGGCAATATACAAACGGAGGAGTGCGTCACCCCAACGTCGGCGGCGCAGGTGGCTCATTCCAAAGGTGTTGTTAGTTCTGGCGTGTGCGCTTCTCGTGCTCTTCATCGGGGTGATTGTTCTCATGGAGCGCGAACTCCGTCGTGTCGGCCTGTTTGGTGGAGACGCTCCAGCTGCTTCGACGTCTGCTGCTTCCCGGCCGCCAACAACCGCCGAAGAACTGACGCCGGATGAAAAGCGGCAGCTGGACCAGATCCTGCGTTCTCACCAATGAAGAGAGCAGTTGCTCACGGCAATCCCCTTGGTGCCGGGAACAGAGCGGTCCTCTAGTGGGTGTTGGAGTGTGCCTATGGATTACCTCGACGATCTCCAGCGGGTGGTGTCTCTTCCCACGACGCCGCAACGCATTGTGTCTCTTGTCCCGAGTATCACCGAGACGCTCTTCGCCCTGGGGGCTGGGCCGCGGGTGGTGGGGGTGACAGAGTATTGTACCCACCCTCCCGATGGCATTGCCACAGTCACCAAGGTAGGCGGCACAAAGAATCCTCGTCTCGACCTGATCTGCCAGCTCGACCCGGACCTTGTCATTTTGAACGAGGAAGAGAATCGACGCGAAGATTATGAGTGGCTCGCAGCGCAGGGCCTGACCCTCTATGTCACTGCGCCGCGTACCGTGGCGGACGGCATTCTGCTCATCGATAGGCTCGGCCGGGTGCTCGGCTGCCAGGAAGCCAGTGAGGGACTATCCCGTCAGCTGCGTGCGCTGTATCAGCGCATCGAGCAGGAAACAGCTGGGCAGCGGCGGGTGCGTGTGTTTTGCCCGATCTGGCGCAAACCGTGGATGGGGTTCAACCGGCATACTTACGTGGATGATATGTTGTGGTGCTGCGGGGGAGAGAATATTTTGCGCGAGCGGGCTGATCGCTACTTCGCCGTGACGCTCGAAGAAGTGGCCGTGCTGGCCCCTCAGGTCGTCTTGCTGCCGAGCGAGCCGTACCCCTTTGCGTCCAAACATTTTGTCCATCTGAAGCCGTTGGCTGACACCCCGGCGGGCCGTGCCGGACACTTTTATTGTGTGGACGGCAGGGCCCTGTGCTGGTACGGGCCGCGTATTGCTGATGGTCTCGCGCAGCTTTCTCGTCTCTTCGCTTACGTGCGCAGCACGGTGGAGTGACGCGGGAGCGGGTGGGGTTGTGACGAGGCGAAGAAAAGGGGAAAATTTGGCTGCTGCGTCAGCTTGCGCTATCTTCAGGGGAAGACCGTGGCTATTCTTGAAGACGCTCTTCGCAAAGTTCCTCCGCAGAACTTAGAGGCCGAGGAATCGGTACTGGGCGGGATTCTTCTCGACCGACATGCCTTGGATCGTGTGATTGAGGTTGTGGGGGCAGACGACTTCTACCGGGAGTCCCACCGCAAGATCTTCCGGGCCATGCTCGCGTTGAGCGAGAAAAATGAACCCATTGATCTCGTGACCTTAGCCGATACGCTGAAAGCGCGCGGTGAGCTGCAGGAGGTTGGCGGGGCGACCTACCTCGCCGAATTGGCCGATAAGGTCCCGAGCGCGGCGCATATCGTGCACTACGCACGCATCGTGCGAGAAAAGGCGGTCATGCGCAACCTCATTGCAGTTGCCAACGAGATCGCCACACGCTGCTATAACGGGCAGGAAGATATTGAGCGTTTTCTCGACGAGGCGGAGCGGTTGATTTTTGACGTCTCCGAGCGGCGCATCCGTCCATCCTTCTTCAAGATGGGCGACATGATCATGGACACGATCAAAACCGTCGAGCGGCTCTTCGAGCGCAAAGAGCTGGTCACGGGGGTCCCCACAGGGTTCATCGATCTTGACCGCATGACGGCTGGCCTGCAGCCGGCCGATCTCATCATTGTGGCGGCGCGGCCGAGTATGGGCAAGACAGCCTTCGTGCTCAACATTGCCCAGTATGTCGCGCTGCAGACCAACACGGGGGTGGCAATCTTTTCGCTCGAAATGTCCAAAGAGCAGCTGGTCCTGCGCATGCTCTGTTCCGAGGCGCGCGTGGATAATGCCAAAGTGCGTACCGGCTATTTAGGGGAGCGCGACTTTCCGCGCTTAGCGATGGCCGCGGGCCGATTGGCTGAAGCGCCGATCTATATCGATGATACGCCGGCACAGAATGTGCTGGAAATGCGGGCGAAGGCTCGTCGCTTGAAGCGGGAGGCGAATATTGGCTTGGTGATCATCGACTATATTCAGCTCATGCGCGGCCTGACTGCGCAAGAGAATCGTACCCAAGAGTTGTCGGAAATTTCCCGTGGCCTGAAGTCGCTAGCCAAAGAACTCCACGTGCCGGTCATTGCCTTGTCTCAGCTCAACCGCCAAGTAGAGCAGCGTGCTGACAAACGGCCGATCATGTCGGATATTCGTGAAAGTGGGTCGATCGAGCAGGATGCAGATGTGATCATGTTCATCTACCGTGATGAGATGTACAGGCAAGACTCTCAAGACGAGGGCATCGCAGAGGTCATCCTCGGCAAACAGCGCAACGGCCCAACAGGAACCGTCCGCTTGGCCTTCCGCAAAGAGTACACCCGCTTTGACAATCTGGTCGAGCATCTGGAGCCACCTGATGGCTTGGGAGAAGAGGGGTAGGGAGGAAGGGGGCCCCCTCTCTAGTGCGGGGGGGCCGTCAGGGTACGCATCACCACTGCCACCCGTGCCGCCACATCCGGCGCGCGCACGATCTCGCTGATCATCGCTACCGCATCTGCGCCAGCCGTCAGTACGAGCGGGGCACGCTCGATGGTAATCCCGCCAATTGCGACGATCGGTATGCGGACCAGGCGGCGAATCTCCTGCAATTGTTCGAGTCCGCGTGCTGTGTAGCCGGTCTCCTTCGTCTGGGTCCCGAACAGCGGACCAAAGCCGATGTAATCGGCTCCTTCGCGCGCGGCAGCGCGCGCTTGCTCTGGGTCGTGGGTCGAGACCCCGATTACCTTGCCTGAACCCAGCACCCGACGCGCCGCGCCCACCGGGAGGTCGTCTTGCCCGAGATGCGCCCCGTCTGCATCGACTGCCAGTGCCACATCGGCACGGTCGTTAATGATGAGGAGACAATCGTAGTGTCGGCAAATCGTGCGCACCTGTTGCGCGATGGTGAGGAAGTCGCGCGTCGAGTGTTCCTTGACCCGTAATTGGAGCAGTTTGGCACCCCCCGCACAAATCTGCTGAGCCAGTTCGGTATAAGACAGCTCCGGCTGCCCAAGGGTATCGACGATGGCATAAAAGGGATGAGGAAAGCGAAAGGCGGGCATTGTCGCGAAAGCTTTTTTTACTTCTTGAGCGTAATTTTCAAATCGGTAATCTTTTTGCGCAGGGTATTGCGGTTAATCCCCAGTAAGGCAGCCGCCTTGAGCTGATTCCCGCCAGTATATTCCAACGTCAACTCGATCAACGGCTTCTCGACTTGGGCGAGAACGATGGCGTACAGATCGCACGGTTCCAGGGGCGGGCTATGCTGGAAGTAGGCTGTGAGTTTACGCCGCACTACTTCTGCCAGCGAGAGATCGGTAAAGTCTTCTGGCAAGGAAAAGTCTTTTGCCGGTAGTGCAAGGTCTGCAGCGGTGAGCATCCGCCCAGGGGCAAGGATAGCGGCATGCAGCAGCGTATTTTCCAGTTCGCGAACATTGCCCGGCCAGGGGTGCTGCACCAGCAGGGACAGGGCTTCGGGCGTTACCCCCGCAACTGTGGTCCCCATCTCCCGGTTAATCTTGTCGAGAAAATAAGCGACAAGCTCAGGAATGTCCTCGCGCCGTTGGCGCAGGGGGGGGAGGGTAATCGGCACGACGCGCAGTCGGAAGTAGAGATCTTCACGAAAGCGCCGCTCTTTGGTCGCGACGGCTAAATCTTGGTTGGTGGCAGCGATGATACGGACGTCCGCTTTGAGGGTTTCACGCCCACCGACACGGGTGAATTCCCGTTCTTGCAGAACCCTCAGCAATTTGGCTTGCAGCGGAAGCGGCATATCTGCCACCTCGTCCAAAAACAACGTCCCGCCGGCCGCCTGTTCGAACTTGCCGATGTGCCGCTCGACTGCGCCGGTAAAAGCTCCTCGTTCATGGCCGAACAGTTCGCTCTCGAGCAGGTCGAGCGGAATAGCGGAACAGTTGATCCCAATAAACGGTGCGCGCCAGCGGGCCGAGTAACGATGGATCACTTTGGCAACCAGTTCCTTACCAGTGCCACTCTCTCCCTGGAGGAGCACGGTGGCGTCGTTTTTCACCACCCGCCCGATGGTTTTGTAGACCTGCTGCATAGCGGCACTCCGGCCGATGATCTGTTCGTTCCCCCCAGGGACTGGCAGTCGTGGCTGCGGCAGGTCGGCAGCGAGACGGTGGGTTTCTAGGGCGCGCGCGGCGAGTGCTTTGACTTCGTTCAGATCAAACGGCTTCGTCAGATAATCAAAGGCCCCGCGCTTCATCGCTTCAATCGCGTTGGTGAGGGTGGTCTGACCAGTCATAATCACGATCGGTGTAGTAATCCGGGCAGCCTGGGCGCGGAGCAGTAGGTCTAGGCCATTCGGCTCTGGCATACGAATGTCGAGAAAGGCGAGATCGAACTTGAGCTCCTGCAAGCACGTCCACGCACGCTCCCCGCAGTCGGCTGTCTCTACGGTATAGCCGACCTCGCTCAGCGCATCCGCCATGACGCGGCGGATCAAGTCTTCGTCGTCCGCGATCAAAATCGTACCGTGGGACATCGTTATGCTGAGGGAACTGGCAAGTACACGTGGAAGAGGGCGCCTTGTCCGAGCGAGCTTTCCACTCGGATTCTCCCGCCGTGCTGGGTAATAATCCGTTGACTAATGGCCAGCCCGAGTCCAGTTCCTTGGTTCTTGGTGGTGAAAAAAGGGGTAAAGAGGCGGGGCAAATGCTCAGGGGCAATCCCAGGGCCGTTATCAGCAAAATCGATGACAAGAAAGCGACCGTGGCGGGTGGCCAAGCGAGCAGTCTTGGGCTCTGAACCCTTCTGCAGCACGGTCCTCTTGAGCCCAGGCCGACCGTCCTCAGCCAGGGACGAGGGGGAAGCGAGCAGCGAACGGACAAGATGGAAGTCGGTGGCCATGCGGGTGGAAATGCGCAGCAGTCCGCCGCGCTGGCCTGCGAGGGCTTGTAGGCTGTTTTTGATCAGGTTTCTGAAGACCTGGGCCAGTTGGGCTTCATCACCGAGGATTTCGGGCAGGCTGGGATCAAAGTGGGTCTGGATTTGCACCCCACCAGCCGTTTCCTGTTCCAGTAAGAGCACGTCGGTCAGGACTTTGTGAACGTTGACCGGAAGGAGCTCTGGGGGAGGGCCTGCAGAAAGCTGTAGCAGTTGCTCGAGGAGGTGGCTTAGGCGGTCGATCTCCTGAATCATGACCGTCGTATACTCGAGTGCCGAATGGTCGTTCCCTACCCTGTTTTGTAAGAGTTGCGCCGCCCCGCGGATTCCTGCCAGGGGATTTTTGATC
>JANWXO010000066.1 GCA_025057295.1 Candidatus Binatia bacterium
CCTTAGTAAGGAATGACGGCCGTAATGCGGTTGGCCGAGGCCCGCTTGAAGGCATCGAGCATCAACAGCAGCTCCATAAGGTTGTCGTTAACCGGGGTGCAGATCGACTGGATCACGAAGACATCGCCGCCGCGGACATTTTCGGTGATCTCGACGGCGATCTCTCCGTCACTAAAGGTCCGCACGTCCGCGGCCCCTAGCGGCACGCCCAAATAGGCACAGATTTCCTGTGCCAGTGGACGATTCGAGTTCCCGGCGAAAATCTTCAGCGCGTCTCGCATCGGACAACCCTCGTGGTGCGATACACCTTAGGAAAAAGCTGGGGAGGCAGGATTCGAACCTGCGGATGCTGGGGCCAAAGCCCAGTGCCTTGCCAGCTTGGCGACTCCCCACCGTGTTATGGACCGTTTTCGCTGACGACGGGGTTCCCTTCGGCCATAAGCAGCATGGAGACCTCTAGTAAATGGGGAACAGGCACAAAGGTCAAGAGGGGAACGCACTACTGTGGGAGCGGAGACAGACCCTTCTCTCCCACAGGGGATGGGGGAGATGAGAGAGGTTCGACGAGGAAGGTCCGGCCCGCGGCCTGGAGCGCAATCAGCGCCTTCTCTGCCAGCGCGCGCGAGGGGAAGAACCCGAACACCGCCGAGCCACTTCCAGACATCAGCGCCCCCAGAGCGCCGCACGTGCGCAACTGCTCTTTCAGACGGGCAAGAACCGGGTAAGTAGGGAATACCGCCCGCTCCAGGTCGTTGATCAGCCAGGCCGAAGTCGGCCATTGGCCGTCTGGCAACGGGGGCAAC
This sequence comes from Candidatus Binatia bacterium, assembly GCA_025057295.1. Classification (GTDB taxonomy): domain Bacteria; phylum Desulfobacterota; class Binatia; order Bin18; family Bin18; genus JANWXO01. The sequence goes on from JANWXO010000066.1 coordinate 804, forward strand.
GGCGGTTGCGGCGAGGCAGGGAGTTCGTCGAAGCGCCGATACGCCCAGGGGGTCGCGATACCGAAGGGAGGCACGACGAGAACGATGGGCAATGGTGGAGGGGGAGGCACCGGTCTGAGTATGTCGCCGATCCCGCTCACGCGGCATGGTCGGCAGGGGATAAAGAAGGGTACGTCTGCGCCGAGACGCGCGGCGAGGAAGCACAGGTGGGCTTCGGAGAGGTTGAGAGACAGGGCGATATTGAGACCCTTCAAAACGGCGGCGGCATCGCTACTGCCGCCGCCGAGGCCGGCGCCCACAGGGATCTGTTTTCGCAGGGTGATCGCAATCCTGGCGTGCACCCCGGTCTCCGCGCACAGCAACGCCGCTGCCCGGTATGCCAGGTTGGTCTCGTCGCACGGGAGAGTGGGATCGTCACAGGTGACAATGATTTCAGAGCGGCCCGGTATGACCTCTATGCCAATTGCATCATAAAGGCTGACGGGCACCATGAACGAGTCGAGGAGATGATAACCGTCTGCCCGGCGTCCTAGGATACGGAGATAAACGTTGATCTTTGCAGGTGCCAAGAGGTGCATCTCTCCTCCCTGTATCCCTCTTACCATTGCAGTCTCGCAGTGCCTATGCCACAACGTGCCCTATGGATGAATTCGTACATGCCGCACAAGAGGCGGCGCGGCAAGCTGGGGCGCTCATCCGCGCCAATTGGCACGCGGCCAAAGAGGTGACAATCAAAACCGATATCGTCGATGTGGTCACCAATGTCGATACCGCCTGCGATGCCTTGATCACGGCGTTCCTGCGCGAGCGCTTTCCCGCTCATCAATTGATTGCAGAAGAGTCTGCCCGGTCCGGGGGCGAGAGTCCGTATTGTTGGTATATCGACCCGCTGGATGGGACAACCAACTTTGCCCACGGCTTTCCGCACTGTGCGGTGTCGATCGCCCTCACCTACGAGTCGCGCGTGATTGTCGGTGTCGTGTATGACCCTCTGCGCGAGGAGATGTTTTGCGCCAGCCGGGGACGTGGGGCCTCGCTCAACGGGAGGCCGATTCACGTCTCGCAGACGCCAACCTTGGCGCATGCTCTGGCCCTCACCGGCTTTCCGTACGACCGTCGGAAACGGAGTGAGTTTTACCTGCGTTTCTACCAGGCGTTTATGGTCCGCACGCAAGGCGTACGGCGTTGCGGGTCTGCGGCGCTCGATTTGTGTTATATCGCCTGTGGCCGTGCCGACGTGTTTTGGGAGTGGCGTCTGCACCCCTGGGATACTGCTGCCGGGTCGCTGATCGTGGAGGAAGCGGGTGGGCAGGTGAGCGATTTTTCCGGCGGTCCGTTCGACATCCACGGAGAGCAAACCCTGGCGTCGAACGGTCTGTTACATCGAGAGGCGCTCGAGGTGCTCCAGTCCGTGTTGTCCCGCACGAGAGACGAGGACCTGAGCTAGAAGCCCTCCCAAGGCTTCTTCTTCCTCGCCAGGGGCTGGGTCCGCTGCAATCGCCCTTAGAACCTTCCCCAGGGAGGCAACACCGTACCTCCCACCACCCTCTCGCGAGCCAGCAGCAAGTTGGACATCTTCATTCTCGCACAAACTGTTTCTTCACCCATCCTTGATCGAAGGGTGTGAGGAACGCAGGGGACACAGTCAGGCGCTTGAACTTCCACTCTCCGTGAACTTTCACGTACTCCTCCTCGTAGCGTGCCGCCAACCACACGGCCTTGCGCTGTTCTCCTTCCGCTAAGGTGGCCGGTTGCAGGAGGTACCAGCGCCCTGTGGCGTGCTGCCCCTCTACCTCGATGAGGGGGTTTGTGACGTAGTGCAGGGCGAAAGGAAAGATCTGCGACGCCCCGCGGAAAAACGTGCGGATCGCCTCTTGTCCCTCGTATTTGCCGAACGGCCCCCCGTCCCACACTCCGTCTGGTGTAAAGAGTGAGGCGATGCCGTCCGCATCGTACCCATCATCGCAGTAGGCGCAGTAGCGCGCTTTGAGTTTTTTGATCGCCTCGATGTCCTCCAACGTCTGAACGCGACGAGCGAGTTCTTCGGCGTCCATGGGGTCTTCCTCCTTTGTCGCTCCGAGGATACCCGGTTGCCCTCGGGGAGACGAGGGCTATTCCTGGCCTGCCATGATCCGGTGGGCGCGGTCGATGAGTTGCGGCACCCGCCAGGCAAATTCGGCCGCCTTGGGGTTTGCCGCCGTTCCCTCTAAATAGTGGCGATACAACCCTTCCGTGATGATCGCCACCTTCCAGACGGCCAGACAATGATAGAACGGGAAGTGAGTCATCCGCCGGCCGCTTTTCTCCTCGTAGCGAGCCAGCATCTCCTCACGTGAGAGGAAGCCAGCCTGGGAGGTGATATAGTTACTGCCCTTCGGTTCTGGTTCCGGCGGATCACCCGTCGGGCCCCAGAAGCTGAGCAACCAGCCGAGGTCCGTCAGCGGATCGCCCAGGGTCGCCATCTCCCAATCGAAGATCGCCACCAGCCGTGCCGGGACGTGGGAGGCAAACATGACGTTGTCGAGCTTGTAGTCCCCGTGCACAAGAGTCGCGTCGCTCTGCGGGGGCAGGTGTCGGTACAACCACTGGGTGACTTCCTCGATCCCCGGCAAGGGACGTGTTTTCGGGAGCGTCAGTTCCAACTGCCCGACCCATCGCCGTAGCTGCCGCTCGAGAAATCCGTGGGGTTTCCCCATACCGGCGAGCGCTGTGACACGCCAGTCGATCGCGTGCAACTCGACTAAGGCATCGATGAGCTCCTCGCCGATGCGGCGACGTTCCTCGACAGCGGTAAACTGGAGGGGAAGCTGTTCGTGGATGACGACCCCTTCGACACGCTCCATCAGGTAGAACGGTGCACCGATCACCGACCTGTCTTCACACGCCAGGACGGGGCGAGGGACTCGCACCTGGAGGGGAGCCAAGGCGCAGAGCACGCGGTATTCGCGCAGCACGTCGTGAGCAGTGGGGAGGAGCTCTCCGCGTGGAGGACGGCGCAAGACCCAACGGTGCGGGCCCCAGGAAACGTAAAACGTCTCGTTGGAATATCCCGCTTCGTGTTTCTCGACGACTAGCTCTCCTTCTTGAGAGGGAAAATGCTGCTGCAGGAACCGTTCCAGTGCTGGCAGGTCGATCAGGTGGTCACCGTGCGCCGTCATCGCTCGAATCCCGTCGTATCTTGTGTTGGATCACGTTCCCCTGCCAACAATCCCCTTGTCAGCCAGGAGGCGCTCAAAGGCTGCCAGCCAGCTCTCGTAGTAACTCGGTGCTCGTTGCGCGGGGTCTTGCTGCGCACGGCGCTCCCCAGCGGCGATTGCGGCAATCAAGCGCTCGCGAAACTCGTCCCAGGTGTAGAGGCCCTGCTCGCAGAGCGCTACAGCCATGGCGAACACGCGCCGCTCCCAGGGGGCATGAAAGACCAACTCTCCACTTTGCCGCGGCAGAGCGGCCGGTCCACTCATGTCCGCAATATGGGGGTTGACGTCGCGTTTCATGCGCGATCCGACTTGACGCATACCTTTGCCACACCGATCATCGCATCGCGCGTAACGAGGGCTGCCAGTTCCGCCTCGCTCATCCCTTCGGTTCCGGCAGGGCGCTCGGGGAGCACCATGTAACGCAGTTCGGCGCTGCTGTCCCACACGCGCACTTCCACGGATTCTGGCAGCTCTAGACCGAACTCGCGCAGGACTCCACGGGGGTCGATGACCACGCGCGAGCGATATGCCGCGCTTTTGTACCACGTCGGCGGGAGACCCAGCACGGGCCAGGGGTAACAGGAACAGAGCGTGCACACCACCACGTTGTGTACGGTCGGGGTATTTTCCACCACGACCATATGCTCACCCTGGAGGCCGCCGAACCCTAACTCGGCGATCGCCGCAGTCGCGTCCGTCAGCAGCCGTTGCTTGTAGGCCGGATCGACCCACGCCCGCGCGACAACTTTCGCCCCATTCATTGGTCCGATGTCGTGTTCGTAGAGGGAGGCGAGTGCATCGAGGGTCGCCGGGGAAACGAACCCTTTCGCCACCAAGACAGCCTCGAGGGCTTGGACCCGCGCTTCCAGTGCCTGGGTCTGTTCTGGTGTCAAGTGGCTTTCCGTGCGCGGGTCTGGTCCTGCGCGATGGTGACCATGACCGTGCTCGCTGTTCATGCTGCCCTCTCTTTTACGCCTCTTGCAAGTAGTCTTCCCACAAATCGATATACAGGCGGTCGCGTTCTGCCGCGGACGGTCCCCAGAGTTCGCGGGCCATAAAGCAGACACTATACACGGGTTGTGGCTGTTCCCCGCCTCCGTGGGCATTGGTATCGGGATACACGAAGGTGCCGTGCACGCGCGCAATGACGCCCCGTTTCCCCCGCACATAGCGTGGGAGCCGCGTGTGCCCGATGGGGTGGAGGTTGCGCGCGATCACCTGGTCGCCAGGTCGAAAGCGCGGCGTTCGCTGGTCCGCTGGTCGGTTGGCAGGCACCCCGCGACGTACAATCGCAACCATGGCCTCAGGGGGCAGAGGAGACCGCGGGCTTGTCACGGGTGTCCGCACGGTGCCGGTCGCCAGTTCCTCTGCCGTGACGAGTCCGTGCTCCAGGAGCAACGTCTCCAGCGCAGCGAGCCAGTGTTCGTAATAGGTCGAGGTCAGGTAATGCACGGGATCCATCCGTTCGATCGCGTGACGGAAGGCATCCAGGGTATCCACAACTCCCATCGTCAGCATCGTCATGGCAAACACCCGTCGTTCCCACGGCGCATGGAAGACCGGCTCGTTCTCCTCGCGGAGGATGGGACCGAAACAGGTCATGCCTCCCAGGTCATGAATGCCGTTCATACGAGCTGCTCGCTTTGATCATGAGTAGAGGCACGCTGAGAGAAGTAGAAAAACCCTACCACTGGCTGACTTGGGGGTCAAGGTGAACTCACTGCCTCTCGTGCTGCTTCGTTGACAGGGAAAGTGGGCTGAGTAGAATGCCCCAGTGGGACCGATGAGTGACGTCACAGTGTGGCTGCAGGAGCTAGAGGCGGTGCGTGCAGAGACGTTGCGCGTGTGTGCGCAGGTGGACGACACTGCTTTCCGTACGCAGGTGCACCCTGACTTTAGCCCGATTGGGTGGCATCTTGGCCACATCGGGGTGACCGAATCGTACTGGATCTTGCAGCGATGCAAGGGCGAGCCCTCCTTGTCACCTTTTTATGATTGGTTCTTCACCCCGACCGAGAACCCAAAGGCCAACCGCGTCAACCTCCCTCAGCGTGCGCATATCCTCGCCTATCTCGACCAGGTCCGTGAACGTGTCGTGTCGTTTCTTGCCACCTGCGATCTCGCTCTCCCCCATCCGCTCCTGCAGCAGGGCAAGGTCATCAACATGCTCGTGCAGCATGAGGAGCAGCATAATGAGACGATGACGGTGATTCTCCGTCTGCTGGCGGCGCGGCGGGAGGGTACTGTGTACGGCGTACCTCCTGCGCAGCCGCAGGCCTCCTACTCCTTTGGACAAGAGGACATGGTTGTTGTCCCAGGCGGTCCGTTGCTGATGGGCAGCGATGACGACACCAGCACGCTCGATAACGAACGGCCCCGGCATCGCACGACCACTGGGGCGTTTCTCATCGACCGTTTTCCCGTTACCAATGGACAGTTTCTCCAGTTCCTCCTCGCCGGCGGGTATCGCAACCCGTCATGGTGGACCCCGGCAGGATGGCAGTGGCGAGAGCGGTTCGGTGTCGAGCATCCGTTGTATTGGCGTCGGGCCCAAAACGGCGAGTGGTGGGAAATCGGGTTGACACAGGTACACCCGTTGGCTCTTGACCATCCGGTGTCGCATGTGAGCTGGTATGAAGCCGATGCTTATGCGCGGTTCGCGGGCAAACGCCTGCCGACGGAGGCCGAGTGGGAGAAAGCGGCGACCTGGGATCCTGCCCGGCAGCGAAAATTGTCCTACCCTTGGGGGGAGGATCAGCCGGATGCGCGCCACTGTAACTACAATGGCACGATGCATGGCACAACGCCGGTTGGACGGTACGCCGCCTATCCGAGCCCCTATGGGTGTGTGGACATGCTGGGCAATGTGTGGGAGTGGACCGCGACGTGGTTCCACCCCTATCCTGGTTTTGTCGCCTACCCCTACGAGGGCTACTCGACGCCCTATTTCGATGGGCAGCATCGAGTCTTGAAAGGGGGCTCGTGGGCGACACGTGGTCACGTGCTACGTCCGACCTTTCGCAACTGGTACCATCCTGGGGTGAGAGAGATCTGTGCTGGATTCCGCTGTGCGAAGGATGTGTAGCCACCCAGGGGACGGGCCTGCGTGCGCGTCGATACGGGAGGGACAGGATCCGGCACGGCGGGGCGGAAAGAGGAGTTGTCGGTGATGACGAGGCCATCCCGGATGCAGGCAAGGAGAACCGGCTTTTTTACGGGTCCCCTGCCACGCCTCTTCGCCCACCGTGGTGCCAGCGGTGAGGCACCAGAAAATACGCTCGTCGCTTTTCGCCGTGCCATAGCTCTGGGAGTGGCGTACGCGGAACTCGACGTGCACGCGACCCGTGACGGGCAGGTCGTGGTCATCCACGACCCCACCGTAGAGCGTACGACCAATGGGCAGGGTCGAGTGCAGGACTACACCCTTGCCGAGTTGCAGCGGTTGGACGCCGGCTACCGTTTTTCTCCTGATAACGGACAGACCTACCCTTTTCGCGCCTGTGGGGTAACCATCCCGACGTTGCAAGAAGTCCTGCGTGCCTGTCCAGAACTGCGCTTTACCATTGAGATCAAGCAGGCCGACCCTCCCATTGAAGAGCTAGTGTTGGCTGCGGTGCAGGAATGTGACCGCACCGCAGAGGTGCTTCTCGCCTCCGAGCACGACCAGGTTCTCGCCCGCGTGAGAACCCTTGCACCACACGTGGCGACCAGTTTTGCCGTCGGCGAGGGATGGGAGTTGTTCCAGCGGATCGTCACCGGTCAGCTCGCTGGGTACCGTCCCCCTGGTCAGGCGTTGCAAGCTCCGCTGCAGTTTCGCGGTGTTTTGCTCATTACTCCCCAGACGGTAACTGCCGCGCACGACCTCGGCCTGGAAGTCCATGTGTGGACGATCAACGACCCCCAAGAGATGGAGCAGCTGTTTGCCTTGGGGGTAGACGGGATTATGTCGGACTTTCCCGCGCGGTTGTTGGAGGTCGCGCAACGCTATCAGGCCTGGGAACACTAGATGTCCGGCCGCCTCTTGCGCGGGGATCTTTGCCTCCAGCTCTGGCGACAGCCCAATCGTGCCGATGGCGGGAAATGTGTCGCGGTCAAGGTGTGGGCGAGGTGCTGCGATGTCCGTTTCCATCCAGGTGCGGCTGCATTCCGCCTCCGAGTGCCTGGACGCGTTCCGTCGTGCCGAAGCACTCAGTGGACATGGCCGATGTCTAAAGCGAATTCACGAGGGATGGTGAAGTTGGTGAGCGACTGCGTCTTCCACGACGGTCCCCCGAAAGAAGTGTGGATTGGTCGAGGTCCAGAACTCCGCCGCGTTGGTGAACATCAGGTCGCGGAAATCTGTCTCGCTGAGCAGACCTTGCTCCACCAACTCGTACGCTTCGTGCACCGCCTCCGCCATGTCGGGGACATCCCAGTGGCCTAAATCCGACCCGTAGAGTGCGGCGAGCCGTGCGCCGAACGGGGAGCCCTTCGTCTCGAAGGCCAGGACGTTGAGCGGGTCGTCCCCCTCGCACCCGAAGTAGAAGCGCTTAAAGATCTCATAAATCTCGGCGGGACTCTGGATCCCACTCGGGGCCCACTCGTCGAGTAGGGCCGGGTCTTCTCCCCGCGACATGAACAGTTGATGGGCCCGTAACAGCTCCTCTGCGCGGTTGGCGATATGTTCGCCACCGTAGCGCTGCGCGAACTCCAGGAAGGCCGCACGATCGATAGTGGCCGGATTGTATTGCTGCACCGCTTCCCAGTTGCGTTTTTGCCAATGCGAGAACAGATCGCAGTAAAGCTGGCGGGCCCAGGCAACACCACCCTCCAGAAAGGCAAATGTCAGCGTCGGAAAGCGCTTTGGCACCCCGCCGAGCAACAGACCGCGACAGACGGCGTCCGCACTGGCGGCGAAGTTGCCCAGGTGGTTGTGAATATAGTTGGTCGGCGTCGCCCGGCTCCCCCAGCCGTAGCCGACGGAGTGGAAGGTCGGGGACACCTGTAGCTCCGCGCACTTCGCCCACACCGGGTCGTAATCGTATTCGCTGTCGAGCCCGTAGGTATCGAGCCAGTAGGTATAGCGGGCCGCTGCGGGGGACATGCGCAGCGCGGCGCTGATCGGCCGACGGACATAGCTCGCCATCATCACGGCGCGCAGCCCCAGGTGACGGACCGCATATTCCAGCTCTGCGATCGCCTCTTGCGGAGTATGCATCGGGATCGTGGCTACGGGCACCAACCGGTCGGTGTAGCCCGCAAACATGTCAGCCTTCATCTTGTTGAGGGCGCGCGCCGCCGCCCGCCGCACCTCCTCGTCCACGATCTGCACGACCAACAATCCGATCGTGGGATACACCACGGAGAGGTCGATGCCCAGTTCATCGAGCCGTTCGTGCATCAGCTTGGGATACAACGCCGTGGCCAGATCGCGCGTATTGCGTGCCGGCACCGCCCACCAGGTGGGTCGCATGCTGCGGCGTGCGTGTCGCTCCTCTGGGGAAAGCGTCCACCACCCAGCATCCACATACCCATCGAAGCTGAGACCAGGGAAGCGCTCGGCAACGGCGGCACCGGCTTCGGCCCGCAAATAGTCCAAAAAGAGCGGTCCCAGCTCGACCTGGTGACCGTCAGAATCGATGATCGGGTGGTTGACCCGCGCCCGAACCGCAGCAGACTTGGAGACGGTAGTCGATGCCATGGTTGCTCCCCCACTCGCTATGGAATCACTTGCCAGCTGCTCCGCCCTGTTCCTCGTGCCCCTCGCCCCTCGTAAATCTTGACCGAAAGTTTGTCAAGCGATTTTTCCGACCCCGATGCATGTCTGGTGGACGGGCCCAATGTCCAGCCGATCGGCATGCACACCTCATCCAGCAGTGGGTCGATGACGCTCCTCGAGCCGCTGCTGGCCTGTTCTCTACCGGGCGTGCGCTTCCCCGTTTGCTCTAGGCAATCCGTTTAGTATGGAACATCTCGTCGGGATTCGGTCGCACCCCAGTGAGCTTCCATTGCCGAATAGCCTGACCGATACCACGGTCGATGCCGAAGGGCCAGCGGCGCTGTAGCGGATCTTCGACTTTAACCGTCATGCGTCCAATCCGTTCGATTTCGATCGTCCCGGTCTCGCCGTCCTCATCGGACCGAGCCCTTGATGGGTGGTGCCGGATGATGCGTTCTCCTTCTACGAGTCCTGGGATATAGTCGTTAAAGAGGGCGAGTTTCATGGTTGTCCTCCTCCGTTGCGAGAGAGTGAAAGAAGGCACGTGGAAAAATGCCTATGTTCTTCCGTGTGTAGGTCTGAGCACGCTCTGCAGTTGCGCTGCGGTGCAAGCCTCCCAGCGACGCCGGCCTTTGCTGGCTCCTCCTCTTGTTCCCGGGATGCACGTGCCCAGGTGTCCAGCTCCCTTGTCTCAGAGAGCTAGGGGTTCAGTGCTGTCTGGCGGTGCTCGACAACAAAACCCTCCCGATGTTCGATGAAGTCGCGCACCGCCGTGTAGAGAGCATCCAGCCGATCGGCCTCGATGGCGTGTCCAGCATCGTACACGAGGACGTAATAGCAGTGTGGTATCCGTTCAGCGTACAGCCGTCCGGTTTTCGCCGGGATGACCTCGTCTCTTGTTCCGAACAGCACGAGCGTGGGAGCCGTGAGGTCTCCGAGTTGCTGTTCCAATGCCGGATCGCGGGTGACGTCACCGAGGGTAACCCGGTCGGCAGGCAGGAGGGCAACGGGTGCGATCAGGACAAGCGCCTCGATCCGCTCGGGTGCATCGAGAGCGTGCCACAGCGCCAGTGGCGCACTGGTCGAGGTACTGATGAAGACGTAACGCTCCAGCCCGAGTGCAGCAGCCGCTTGGGTCAAGGTTACTGCCACCGCGCGCGGTGCAGGTGCTCCTGCCCCACTGATCCTGGGGAGCTCGACGGGGATCACCCGACAGTGTTGGGCCAGTCGGGAGAAGAGCGGAGGAGGAAAGGGACTCCCACTTCCAGGCAGTAGCGTTACAGGGGCACCCTGTCCGGCCTGGAGGATGCGCAGTCGATCAGCGCCCACGTGCACGACGGACGCCGTGCTGTTCCCTCGCTGCTGAGTACTGCTGCTCATCGGTGTCTCCTGTACGGAGGTCGGTCGTGGCCAGCGTCGTGTGGTGCTGCTGTGAGGCTGTTGCACCCAGATGACGGATGCAGGGGAGCACCTCGGTGGCAAACAGTCGCACGGACTTCAGCGACTCTTGCAAGGTCAGGCCGGCACCACCAAAAGCGAGATCCAGAACCCCAGTGCCGGTGGCTTCGTGGAAGGCAGTGATCTGCTGCACGACCGTCTCGGGACTGCCGCAGAAGCGCAGTTCACCCAGGCCGAAGCCGACCGGACCCTTGTCGGCACCGGTATTTTTGCCGTCGGCGTCGGTGCCTCCCTCGGTAGGGATGGGCGGACGTGGTGGGGGAACCGCTGCCCCGCGTCCGCGGAAGAAGTAGGCGAGGATGTCTCCGCCGAAGTATTTCGCTTGCATCGCCGCTGCTTCTTTATCGTCTTCACCCACGGCGCTGAAACAGCGATAGAGGAGCTGGTCGGAGGTGGGTTCCCAGCCGTGTTTGGCACACTCCTGTTTATAGGACTGCATGATCTGCGCGACGAGGTGCGGTGGGTAGAAGCCCAGACCCAGTGGTCAGGGAGAGGCCGTCTCGGAGCAAGAGAGACTGCGGTGCTCTTGCGCCTTGACGCCTGCCCCTGTGATCGCCTATGTGGAGGGAAACGATCTACGCAGGCGGAGAGCGTAGACTGCGCCGTCCGGCGCGCCCGTATATCCTGGGGGAAGGAGAGCTGTATGGAACCTGCCGCTCTGGAAGGGTTGGTGATCGATGACCAACAAGCCGGTCTGTTTCGCGTCAACCGCGAGGTCTTTCGTAGTCCGGAGATCCTCGCGTTGGAGCAGCAACGGATTTTCGCCCACTGCTGGATCTATGCGGGCCATGAGTCGGAAGTGCCCAACCCGGGTGACTTTTGCGCGCGGCGGGTGGCAGGCCGGCCCGTCATCCTCGTGCGCGGCGAGGATGGGATGGTGCGGGTGCTGCTCAACACCTGTACCCATCGGGGAGCGTTGGTCTGTCGCCAGCGCACTGGCAATGCCCGCACTTTTCAATGCCCGTACCATGCCTGGACGTTCAACACTCGTGGCGAATTGGTCGGTGTCCCTGGAGAAGATGCCTATAGTCCGTCTTTTGACCGCCGAGAGTTAGCGTTAGGCCGGCCGCCGCGGGTGGAGAGTTACCGTGGATTTGTTTTCATCTCCTTCGATCCCGGCGCTGACAGCCTGGTCGATTATCTGGCTGAGGCGAAGGAGTACCTCGATCTCGTCTGCGATCAATCCGAAGTCGGGATGGAGATCGTGTCCGGCGCGCAGCTCTACAGTATCCGCGCCAATTGGAAGCTGTTGGTGGAGAACAGTATCGACGGCTACCATGGCCTCCCGACCCATCAGCGCTACATGGCATTTCTGGCAGAGATTGGCGGCATGGATCTCGCCACGGTGACACGCCTGCGCGGAGTGGGAAAGAGCTTGGGGAACGGCCATTCGGTGATCGACTACGAACCCCCCTGGGGACGGCCGATCGCCCGCTGGGCTCCCTATTTTGGCGAGGAGAAGAAAGTGCACCTGCAAGCGGTTCAGCAACGGCTCGAGGAGCGCTTCGGCAAAACCTGGGCCTATCGCATCACCCAGACCAGTCGCAATTTGCTGATTTTCCCCAATCTGATCATCAACGACATTATGGCGGTGACGGTGCGCACCTTTTTCCCTGTGACGCCGGAGTATATGGAAGTGAGCGCGTGGGCGCTCGCGCCCAGGGACGAGAGCGCGGCGGACCGCGCACTGCGGCTGGATAACTTCTTGACCTTTCTGGGACCGGGCGGATTTGCCACGCCCGATGACGTGGAGATGTTGGAGTCCTGCCAGCAGGGGTTCGCCAATCGTGAGGTGGTGTGGTCGGACATTTCGCGCGGGATGAACCGCGCCGAACCGGTCACGACGGATGAACTCCAGATGCGTGCCTTTTGGCGTCGCTGGCACGAGTTGATCACCGGCAGGCCCGCGCACCAGGCGGCTGCACGTGCGGCGTAAAGCGCGGAGTGGATGCGGCCACGCCGCGGGAGATACCACCAGTGTCCGAACAGCAAGCGCGTGCCATCGATATACACAATCACCTGATCGCGCCCGAGGTCGCAGACTTCTTGGCGCGTGAAGGGGAAAAGTATGCCACCCGTTTGGTGGAACAGGACGGTCAGCGCTTTTTTGTCATCCAGGACTCGGCGAGGCGGCCGTACACCGACAAAATCTCCCAGCCCGAAGCACGCCTGCCCGACATGGAGGCTGAAGGGATCGGCATCCAGGCTGTCTCCTGCGTTCCGTTCATCATGTATCCAGACGTCGCACCGGATCTCGGGCTCGCCATCGCGCAGGTGAACAACGAGGCATTGGCGCGTATCGCGCAGCGCCTGCCCGAGCGTTTCATGCCGCTGGCGTCGGTGCCGTTACAAGACCCGCCTGCAGCGGTGCGCGAGTTGGAGCGTGCGGCAAAATTGGGTCTACGCGGCGTGGAGATTCCCCCCCGTATTCAAGAACGCGGGTTGGACGAAGCCCCCTTTGCTGTCTTTTGGGAAGCAGCTGAAGCCTTGCGCATGGTCGTGTGCATTCATCCGTTCGAGGCCGCGCCACGCGGTATGCTGGCCCGCTACGGTCTCGGGGTCCTCGCCAGCAACCTCTTCGACACCGGCTTGGCAGCGGCAATGCTGATCTACGGCGGGGTGCTGGAGCGGCACCCCCACCTGCGCGTCGTGCTCTATCATGCCGGCGGTGCGCTCCCCAGCATGCTGGGGCGACTCGACATGGGGTTTGCCCGCATTCCCGAGTGTCGCGCGGCGATTCCACGTCCGCCCTCTTCCTATCTCAACCAGTTCTGTTTC
>JANWXO010000067.1 GCA_025057295.1 Candidatus Binatia bacterium
GTGCAGGAGGAGGTGGTGGTGGAGGTGGTGGGGGGGGCGGAGGGGGGGGTGGGGGGGGAGCAACTTCCTCTGCCGTGAGCGCGTAACCGATAATCCCTCCGACGACTGCGCCAATCCCAGCGCCGATCCCGGCGGACCGGCCTCGTTCGTCGTCATCATCGCCGACACCGGCTCCTGCTGAAGCACCAATGCCGGCACCTATCAGTGCCCCAGCGATCGTGTTATTTACGCGTGCCGATTCGGCACATCCTCCGATAACAGAACAGAGCACGACTCCCGACAGCAACCATACACCCAGCCCCCCTACTCGCTCCATTCTGTCTCCCTTCCCTCCGGAACAGTGTGTTTCCCTTGCCCAACACGCACAGAGTGTTTTTGCCTCACTACGAGCAAGCGCTTCCTGTACCAGAAAAAACTTCTCTGGGAAAGAGGGGCATCAGAGTGAGCAAGTATTGGAGGAGGATTTTGTGGGTCAACGAAAGAAGGCGGAGGAGAGCTGCACTGGTCTCCTCCGCCTTTCTCAATCGCCACTAGGAGGAGGGTGCGACCGTTGCCTCGGGAAAAGGAGGCGCAGGGGTGTCAACGGGCACCATGGCCGGCTCGAGTGCGAGGTCGAGCACTTCGTCGATGGTCTCGACGAAGCGAAATTCCATTTCAGCACGGACATTCGGGGGGACGTCTTCAAGGTCTTTCTCGTTGCGTTTCGGCAGAATCACCGTAGTGACACCAGCCCGTCGTGCTGCCAGAACCTTCTCTTTCACACCGCCGACCGGCATGACTTTCCCGCGCAAGGTGATCTCACCCGTCATAGCGAGGTGTGGACGGACTGGACGTCCGGTGAGCAGGGAGGCGAGGGACGTTGCCATCGTAATTCCCGCCGATGGCCCGTCTTTCGGGATTGCCCCGGCGGGCACGTGGATGTGGATATCACAGTTCTCAAAGAAGTCCGTGGGAATACCGAGACGATCGGCGCGTGAGCGAATGTACGACAGCGCTGCCTGGGCCGACTCCTTCATGACTTCACCCAAATGCCCGGTGAGGGTGAGCCCTTTTTTCCCAGCCATGCGGGTGGATTCGATGAACAGGATATCGCCCCCATTTGGGGTCCACGCAAGGCCGATAGCGACCCCAGGTTCGAGTTTCCGTTCTGCCACCTCGGCAAAGTATTTGGGCGGACCGAGGAGTTCTGTGACTTTGTCTGGTGTAATCAGTGTCTTCTCGGTCTGTCCTTCCGTGTACGCACGTGCCACCTTGCGGCAGACCCGACCGATCTCTCGCTCTAAGTTCCGGACTCCTGCTTCGTGGGTGTAGCTACGAATGATCAGCAAGAGTGCTTCGTCCGTAAAAGCGATGAGATCGGAGGTGAGGCCGTTTTCTTTGATTTGTTTTGGCACGATGTGACGCTTGGCAATCTCCAGCTTCTCTTCTTCCGCGTACCCGGCAAGTTCGATCACTTCCATGCGGTCCTTCAGCGCCGGGGGAACTGGTTCCAGGTAATTTGCGGTGGTGATAAACATCACCTTGGAAAGATCAAATGGAACCTCGAGGTAGTGGTCCGAGAAGGAGAAGTTCTGCTCGGGATCAAGAACCTCGAGGAGAGCCGACGCCGGATCCCCGCGGAAGTCCATGCCCAATTTGTCCACTTCGTCCAGCATGAACAAGGGATTGTTCGATCCCGCTTGCCGCAGCGACTGGATAATCCGTCCTGGCATGGACCCAATGTAGGTGCGGCGATGCCCACGAATCTCGGCTTCATCTCGCACCCCACCGAGTGAGAGACGGATAAATTTGCGCCCCATGGCGCGGGCAATCGAACGACCGAGCGAGGTTTTCCCGACTCCGGGAGGGCCGACAAAGCAGAGGATCGGACCCTTAGAGTCTTGCTTGAGTTTGCGCACCGCGAGGTATTCGAGGATGCGCTCTTTGATTTTCTCCAGATCGTAATGGTCCTCGTCGAGCACCTGGCGTGCATGGGGAATGTCCAAATTATCGGTGGTGGACACCGACCAAGGCAGGTTGACGAGCCATTCGAGATAGGTGCGCACCATCGAATGTTCTGCCGACTCCGGCGGGATGATACGCAGCCGTTCCAGCTCGTTTTCCGCAGCTTTGCGCGCTTCCTCGGGCATCTTCGCCGCCTCAATCTTTGCACGTAGCTCTTCGATCTCATTCTGGCGCGCATCGCCTTCGCCCAACTCTTTTTGGATGGCGCGCATTTGTTGGCGGAGATAAAATTCCTTCTGGTTTTTAGTCAGTTCGCTCTGCACCTGCGACTGGATCTTGTGGCCGAGCTCGACAAGCTCGATCTCGCGGTTGAGGATTGCTGAGAGCTTTTCGAGGCGCGAACGCACGTCGAGGGTGTTCAAGAGATCCTGTTTTTCCTCGAGCGAGATATTGAGGTTGGAGGCGATCAGGTCGGTGACCTTGCTCGGATCCTTGATGTTCATGACCACGCCCTGCAACTCGTCCGGCAGGTACGGCACCATGGAGACGAACTTGGCGAACTGGCTGACCATGTGTGCCTGCAGGGCGTTGAGGTCGTTTGACGGTTGCAGCGTGTCCTGCAGGTGTGCAACCCGTGCGCGGAGGTAGGGCTGGCGCTGAGTATACTCGCGGATTTCGATACGTTTCAGCCCTTGCACGAGAATGCGGACACTGCCGTCGGGATATTTCAGCATCTTGAGGATACGGCCGGCACTACCCCGGGAGAAGAGCGCGTAGGGCTCAGGATTTTCTTCCTCTGGGTTCTTTTGTGCGGCCAACCCCAAAATACGATCCCCTTTCAGGCAGTCGTCAACGAGCGCGAGCGAAGAGCCTCGCGAGATCAATAAGGGGACGATCGCGGAGGGAAAAATCACTACCCCCCGCAGGGGTAAAATCGGTAGCTCGGACGGTACAGCAATGTCCCGTGGATCTTCTTCGAAGCCGATCGGACCCTGCTGCTGGCTCTCTTCCTCGCTACCAGCACGCACTTTGGTGTCAGCCATCGAGGTATCCTCCAAAGGAGTTTCGGGGAAAACACTCCATGCAAAAAACATAATACATGCCCTCTGCTTGCACAAGGGGTAAAGACTGGCTACAAAACCCACGTGACTCTATGAACATAGGCACGAATCACTATGAGTCAAGAAAAGCTTTTTCGCCTCGCAGAGGCCAATGCCTTGTTGCCGCAGATCGAGCGTCGAGTAGAGAAGATACAACGGCTCGCGATCAAGATCCGTGAGGAGCTTGCAGCCTGCGCGCCTGAATGTGGCGAACAGGCTCTACCGCAGCTTGCCCTGCACGACCTCGTGCAGCGCAACCCGGCGTTGCGTCAGCTCTTTGAGGAGATGGCGCAGACAGTAGAAGAAATAGAGCGGTTCGGGTGTCATTTCAAAGGGCTGGAACTCGGGTTAGTCGATTTTCCTACGGTCATCGATGGCGAAGTGGTCGAGCTCTGTTGGCAGTATGGGGAGAAAGAGATCGCTTTCTATCATCGTCGGACCGAGGGTTTTGCTGGCCGCCGCCCTCTGAACCCCGGGCAGCAGGCGACCCGATATTACCATTGACGGAGCTGTTGCCCCTGGCGTGACGCACCCTCTGCCGTTAGGGAGCAGAGGAGGAGTGCGTGTTGAGGGAGGAAGGCGTGAAAAAGTACAGTGCGGTGCTGTTTGATCTCTTTGGTACGGTGGCGCTGTTTGACCGGGAGCAACTACCACTCTTTGCCTGGAACGGGCAGACCTCGCGCTCGACGATGGCGGGACTGCGCCTCCTCATAGCGCAAGAGATGCCACAGCTCGACTTCGCCCAATTCTTAGCAGCGCTGACCGAAGTGAACCGGGAACTAGCCGAAGAGCGGGCGAGGGAGATGCGGGAATTCTCTTCTGGGTATCGTTTTCTGTTGGCGCTAACACGGGTCGGTTTGGAGGATGGGGAGGATACTCGGCGTTTTGCGGAGGCCTTGTCGCAAAGACATATGGCACTGCTCGCTGCGGCGACGACGATTCCCCGCACGCACGTTGAGTTGCTTGCGCACCTATATCGCACCTGTCGGACAGCTGTGGTGTCCAACTTCGATCATGCGCCAACCGCGCGTGCCATTTTACGGACTGGTGGGGCGATCAGCCATTTTCACCAGATTACCATCTCTGACGAACATGGTTGGCGGAAGCCGCACCCCCGTATCTTTGCCGATACCCTTGCCGCCTTAGGGGTGCCGCCACACGAGGCGCTCTTCGTCGGCGATTCGCCCCAGGACGATATTGTCGGAGCAAAAAGGGTGGGGATGGATGTCGCCTGGGTCAATGCCTCGGGGGGAACGGTGCCGGCAGAAGTGCCTGCTCCAGAGTATATCGTCCGGGCCATTCCGGAGCTCCGAGCGCTGTTCACTTGATGGACAGGCAGCTCTGCTGAGCGCCGAACGTGAATTAGCCCTGTCGCGAGCCTGTTCCACCCTGACGCAGGCGTTTGCGGAGGATGGGAATGGCATTGATGCGCATCACGCGCAACAAGTCCCAGTATATCCCACGTGGGCGGGGATAGACCGAACGGGTCGCAATCACTTCTTTGGGAGTGACGATAAAGTCGACTGGGAGATCGTAGGGGAACATGGGGATCTTGTACAAGACGAGCTGCAAGGGGTGGATAGTGGTCACAATGGGGGTCAGCTCCCGCACTTTTCCCTCTTCCCGCAGTAAACCGTATTCAAGGTCAGAAAAGCCCCCTCCTTTGCCCAGGCGCGCTCCATCGCGGCTGGCAGCCACCGAACCGCAGACAATGAGATCGCTGTGGCGCATTTCGCGCGGTGCGACGAGCTTGCCGTATTTGAGCGCACCGCGGATACTGGCGGCGAGAAGCGCGCGACTGCCGAGTTTAGAGGGATCGAGCTCAACAAAACATTTTTCGGTCTTCAGCTGCGGCACTGCCATGTACAGCAGCTTACCGTCTGCCAGCGCAGCGCGACGAACAGGTAACTGGGGGGCATCAGGAGTCACTTTAACCACTTGCGCTTTGCGCCACACCGTTAATTCGCGCAAGAGCTTGGCAGCCATGTCTGCGCCGACGAAGTTAGGAATTTTCCCTTGTACCCCGGGGAAGCGTACGACCCCGTGTTGGACCATGAGATGCCAGATCGTTGCGCGGATCTCTGCCTTCACGTTTGCGAGGTGGCTACTGTCGTAGGAAGAAGCAATTCGGTCGCGTACGGCCATACCGCCGATTCCCCATCGCGTCTCTCTCTCGTTTTTCCAGTGCGCTTCCATACAGACCATAGAACGCATCAAAAAACAATACGGCGGACCGTGACAGGGCGGAGTGAATCCCTTAGAATCGTCGACAGCATGCTACGTCAAGGGAGGGTGCATGGACTTTCATTTCACTCCACAGGAAGAAGCGTTTCGTCACGAGCTCCGGACGTGGCTAGAGGCCAATCGACCTGCCGATTACGACCCGGAAAAATTTGCCTGGGAAATGGATGCGGACGAACGGTTCCGCTGCCAACTGGAGTGGCAAAAGCGTCTTTACGAAGGGGGATGGATCGGTGTGCACTGGCCCAGAGAATATGGAGGACGCGGGGCAACCCTCATTGAGCAACTGATCTTCCATGAGGAAATGGAGCGTGTGCAAGCGCCCCCCCCAGCCAACGTGCTCGGCCTTCTCATGGCTGGCCCGGTGATCATGCACTGGGGGACGGAGGAGCAGAAGAAGCGCTACCTCCCGAGAATTCTCTCCGGCGAAGAGATCTGGTGCGAAGGGCTCTCTGAACCGGGGGCCGGGTCGGATCTCGCCTCATTGCAGACGCGTGCTGCAGAAGACGGTGATGTCTTCGTCGTCAACGGCCAGAAGGTATGGACAAGCTGGGCCCACCGCGCGCAGTTCTGTCAGTTGTTCGTACGGACAAACCCGGAAGCGCCCAAACATCAAGGAATGGCGTGCTTGATAGTGGATATGCGGACGCCTGGTATCACCGTGCGTCCCCTGGTGCAGATCTCGGGAGACGCAGAGTTTAACGAGGTCTTCTTCGAGAACGTGCGGGTGCCAAAAGCGAATCTGATCGGCGGCAAAGATCAAGGGTGGCAAGTCTTGGTCACAACGCTCATGTTCGAGCGGTCTGGCATTGGTCTCGATCTGCCGGTCGATTCCACTTTCCACCAGCTGTGTACATTGGTGCGACGGGTCCAGCTCAACGGCGTGCCGGCGAATCAAGATGCGATGGTCCGACAGCAAATAGCGCAGTTTGCCATCGAGTGTAAGGCGATCCGCTACAACGTTTTGCGCCATCTCACGCGGCGGCTCAAGGGGAATCCACCAGGACCCGAGGGATCCATTGGGAAACTTGCTGGGAGTGAGTTAGGTGTCAGGATGGCCGCCTTTGCATCTCAGCTCTTGGGACCCTATGGGTCGCTCGCCTTGGGTGAGCCGCGTGCTGTGGAGCGCGGCAAATGGGCGCGCATAGCCCTCGGCGCGCGTTCGCTGACTATTGCCGGGGGCACCTCTGAGGTGCAGCGCAATATCATTGGCGAGCGCGTGCTCGGGTTACCGAAAGGGTAGGTCGCGCGCACGCGACGGAGTGCATGCACCGGTGAACTGCCAGGACAGCTTTCCAGGTTCCCTCGCCCTGCAACCGATTCTTTCAGTTTTGCCGAAAAAGATTTTTCCTACAGAGAGAACCATGCCTATGCTTCAAGCGCACTTTGAGCATCTTCTCGCGGCTGCAAGTATGAGCGAGGGGGAGTTATTCACTTCCCCTGTGGATAAGCTGTGGATATCCCTGTGAATTATTGTCCGAAGTGAGAAGAAAAACACAGGCTTACTCAGTTGTGCCTGTATTTTCAGCAACAGGCGAGGGACGTCTACCTCCCTCGGGTGACAGTTGAGAAGTTTCGCAAGAATTTTTATATGCAAGCTGCAGAATTGTTCGTCGCTTTTTCGTCGAGCTGCGCTTGTGTCAGGTAAGGAGGAACCATGCCGCCGAAAGACCCGCGAGTGGAGACCCACAGCCAGAGCCCTGAGGTTGTTGTCAGTTTGAAGCGGGTTGAGCGGTTTTTGCGGCTCTTGACGTGGCAGCTCTTCTTCTTGCTTGCCATTCTTCTCTATCTTGCCATGGGGCCTCAGCCAGGCCGCTACCAGTTTACGGTAGCGGGGGAGGATGTGCTGGTCTTCGATACAGCCTACTCTCGTGCGTTTGCGGTCAAGTTGCAAAAACAGAATGTCCCGCTACAGAGGGAGTCTATACCGAGTACTCCTTCAGCGGTTGAGGGAAACAAAGAGTAGGGCGAGCGGTGCTGGCGCACGGGCGCGCCAGAGACACAAAAATACTTTCCCCTCGCGCAATGGCAGGGGAAGAGGGAGGGAACATGGCTCGGCTTGGTGTAGTGCTCTCGACGGCGACGGACGCGCCGCCGAAGGAATTCGTACGGCTGGGCAAGTATGCCGAGGAACAGGGCTTTGCAGCCATCCTGGTCAATGAAGGCCGGGGTGATGCCCTAGCTTGCGCTGAGGCTATTGCTCTCGGGACCACGCGTATTCAGGTCGGGACCAACATCGCCAATATTTACTTTCGTCACCCTTTCTTAGCAGCCATGACGGCGGCGACAATTGCCGATTTATCGGACGGTCGCCTGCTACTCGGGTTCGGCATTAGCCATCGGCCCTTGATTGAATCACTCGGGCTCAAAATGGACCAGCCGCGTGAGTACCTCCGTCGCTACCTGCAGACAGTGCGCAGGGCGCTTGCGGGGCAACCGATCGGGACCTTCTTTCACCCACGTCCGGCTCCTTATCCCGTACCGCTTTATGTGGCGGCGGTGACGACGGAGACAGCAGAAATCGGGGGCGAACTGGCGGAGGGGATCATGCCGTTTCTGCCTGCGCGTGCCTACCTGACCCGGCTGTGCGAGGCGGCAAAGACCGCGGCACGGCGGGTGGGCAAAGACCCGCAGGCTCTCGATTGTATTGTCAGCATTCCAACCTTCGTGTCTGAGGATATCGAACAGGCACGGTCCGCTGCCCGTTATAACCTGGCTTTCTTCGCGCAGCTTCCTTTCTATCGCAAACAGTGGCGTCGCTGTGGGTTTGTCGATGAGGTCAACGCGATGCAGGAAGCGTGGAAAAAAAACGATCGCCGTGCAGCGGCAGCGCTGGTCTCTGATCGCATGGTCGACGAGGTGTGTGTGTACGGTCCTCCGAGTTTGTGTCGCGAACAACTCGCAGCCTTCCGCGAGGCCGGAGCCGCGATGCCCGTCCTCGCCGTCAGTCCGGTGAACGAGGAGCGACTGGCTGCAACATGGAAGGCCTTGCACCTACTCGCGCCATAGGACAACAGATGCTGAAGCTCGTGCCCGTGCTTCAGCTTGCGAGGCACTCGTGACGATCTTGGAAAAGCCTGCGACTACAAGTTCCTTGTTGTGGACGAAACTCTCCCTCGGGATAATCCTGGCCGACTCAGGACAGTGCAGCGCAGAGGGCCAGGCCGAGGCAGTTCTCGACGACACACCGCGCAGGAAGGAAACGCGAACCGTGTTTCGCTTTATCGCTGCCCGCGGCGACGCTCTGCGATTTTGCGTTCGACGAAGTCGATGACCTGGGCCTCGAGGTTCACATGATTCAGCAGGTCGATCTCCTGCACGCCCGTAGGGCTCGTCACGTTCACCTCGGTCAGATACTCCCCGATAATATCTAACCCGACGAAATAGAGCCCATCTTGCCGCAGACGCGGACCTAACAGACGACAGATTTCCCGATCTCTAGGGGTGATTTCGGCTTTGACACAGGTGCCGCCCACATGGATGTTGCCGCGGTGCTCGTCCGCCCGAGGCACCCGTAGGGTGGCCCCCAGCGGCGCGCCGTTCAACACGATCAGTCGTTTGTCTCCCTGGCGGATCTCGGGAAGGTATTTTTGCGCGATGATCGCCTCGCGCCCGTCGCGCGTGGCTGTTTCGAGCAGAGAGTTGAGGTTGCGATCATCACGGTGAACATAGAAGACGCCTGAGCCGCCATGGCCGTCGATCGGCTTGATGATCATCTCGCCGCCGAGTTCTTCGAGAAACGCTTTCAGGTGGCGAGGGTTGGAGGAAACAAGCGTCGGCGGGATCACCTCGGCGAAGTGAAGCGCGTACAGCTTTTCGTTCGCCGCTCGTAGCCCTGCTGGATCGTTGAGGACAAACGCCCCTTCTGCCTGGGCGAGATCGAGCAGATGGGTGGTATGCAGGTAGGGGATATCGACCGGAGGATCTTTGCGCATGAAGATGGCGTCGAAAGTCCCGAGCGCTTCGACCGCCTCGCCGTGGAAGGTGAAATGGTTGCCGTACTCGCGCTGTACCGTGATGCGCCGGACCCGTCCCATCACACGGGCACGTGCGACGAACAGATCTCCCATCTCGAGATAGTAGATGTCATGCCCGCGCGCCTGGGCTTCGAGCATGAAGGCAAAGGTGGTGTCTTTATCGATCAACACCTGCTGGATGGGATCCATAATGAAGGCGAAACGCAACCCACTCATTGGGATGACTCCTCTGCTGCGAGGCGGCATGCTACGGCAGTTCGCGCGACGAAGGCAAGAGGGGCCCGCGATCTCCCCACAGCAACTGGCAAAACGCTACGGCCACGATGCTGGCCGTCTCCGCTCGTAGGGTCCAGGGACCGAGGCTAGCGATGTGGAAGCCGCAGGTGCGGGCATGGGCGACCTCTTCCGGCGCAAACCCGCCTTCCGGGCCGATTACGATCCACAAGGCGGGGAGCGGCCCATCGTAGATGTGCAGGAGCGATTTGACCGTGACGGTTGACTCTTTTTCGTAAAAGAGCACCTTGCCTGCATCGTGTGGGACCGTCTGCAACAGGTCGTGGAAAGGCTGCGGAGGGGTAATGACCGGAGGGCGAGTGCCGGCCTGTTTCACCGCGCTGCGCGCGATCCGCTGCCAGCGCGCCAGGCGTTCTCCTCGACGTTCGTGGGGCGGCAGCGCGACAGTGAAGGCAGAAGAAAAGGGCACGATACGGGACACCCCTAACTCGGTCGCTTTTGCGACCACTAGGTCCATTTTCGGTCCCTTCAGCAAACCCTGCGCGAGGGTCAGCGACAGGAAAGGGGAGGAGGCGGAGGTTGACGATAAGAGGGTGATGTCTGCAGTCGTCGCCGTGAGCGCGGTGATCACTCCTTCGTGCTCCCTGCCGGTGTCATCACATAAAGTGATTGTGTCTCCGCAACCGAGACGCAAGACGTGACGGAGGTGGTGGAATTCTGCCCCGGCGAGGGTGGCGGAGGAATGGTGTATATGGGCACTCGGGACGAAAAAGCGCGGCCTGTTCATGGCTCCCAAACTTGTTCTCTGCGGTGCAGCACGATGGTGACCCACTCGTCTTGGGTCAGACAGAAATCGTCCTGCCAGTGGGGTGCTCCATATGCTGTCCGTACCGCTGCTTCCTGCTCGCGGAGCACCCCTGAGAGGATCGCGTGTCCCCCGGGGACGGTTGCTGCGCGGAGCGACGGGGCCAAGGTCACGAGAGTCGCAGCCAAAAGATTTGCTACAACGAGAGAAAACGGACCTGGTAGGGTCTCTGGTGTCAGGTCACTGACCATCACTTGAGATTCGACATGATTGAGGGCGATATTTTTGCGCGCCTCTTCGATCGCAAGCGGATCAACATCCGTTGCCCACACGCTCGGCACACCGAGCTTTGCCAGGGCGATAGCCAGGATACCGGAGCCGGTTCCCACATCCAGCGCGCGAGACGGGATACCGACCCGGCGAGCGAGGGTCTCGATCGCCTGGAGACAGCTCTGGGTGGTTGCATGCTGGCCTGTGCCGAACGCCATGCCGGGATCGATGATGAGGACGAGCCGTTCTGTATCGTCGGGCGGTGTGTCCCACGGAGGAAGCACGACAAAACGATCACCCACCATGAGTGGAGGAAAGTGTACCCGCCAGCTGTGGCTCCACGCCTCGTCCGTGATCTCGGTGAAACACGGGGAAGGGCAAGTGCCATGAGGAAGCACCACGGAGGTATCTCGGAAAAAAGATGTGAGCGCATCGGAGAGCATGGCACGGTCGGTCCACACAGGGAAAAACCCCTGCACTGTGGTTGTCGGTCCCTGCTGCGATGGTGCCTCTTGTATGCTTTCAATAGCACCAGCAGAGCCTAGTGCGATGAGCAGGCTCGCTACGGTTTCCGCTGCCTCGACAGGCACGGACACGGAGACGCATAGCCAGCGTCCAGAAGAGAGCAGCGATTGGTCTCTTCCCTGCGCGAGGAGTGCTGTGGAGGGTGAAGGAGGGTGCTCAGGTGTCATCGTCCGACCGTGACGAGCGTGTACGCATGCTCGTCGAAATAGGTACGCGCGACACGCTGCAGGTCATGCGCCGTGACGTGAGCGATGGCAGCCAAGTACCTGCGTCCGTTGTCGTACCCCAGCCCGTAGAGTTCGTTGAAGGCCATCTCTTCTGCCTGCGAGGCATTCGATTGCAGAGAGATTTCATAACTGCCCGTGAGGTATTTCTTCGCCTGTTCCAACTCTGCTGGGCTGACCAGCTCGTCGCGCACCCGCCTGAGTTCACCCCACACGGCGGCAACAGCCTCGTCCACTTTGGTAGGGTCGGTGCCGACGTATACCCCAAAGACTCCTGGCGCGATTCCCTCTACAGCGAAAGCAGTGACTGAGTACGCCAGCGCCCGCTTCTCGCGGAGCTCGTAAAACAGGCGGCCCCCTTGGCGGGAGAGGATGGCGTCCAGCACTTTCAGCGGATAGCGGTCCGGATCGGTCAGCGTGACACTGTGGAAGCCTAGCACGAGGTGAGCCTGCTGTTTGTCCACCACCTTATGTTTGCGGCGTGGCGTCGTCGCCCGCGGTTCGGGGGGGGGCAGGGCCACGGCGGTGGAAGTCATAGGTAGCTGTCCAAGCGCATCGCGGAGATAGGCCACCACTTCGGTCGTGTCCACGTCACCGACGACACTGATGACGAGCCGTGCCGGGTTGAGCAGGGTGCGGTAGTACTCGACCAGCTGGGCGCGCGTCAGTGTCCGTACGGTTGCTTCGTTGCCTAGCAAGGGGAAGCGATAGGGGTGGGTGGTGAAGATGGTTTCATAAAACAGGTCGAAAGCGACCTGAGCGAGGTCGTCTTCACGGTTCTTGAGCGCCAGCAGCACTTCGCGGCGCCGTTTTTCCACCTCCTCTTCTGGAAAAGTGGGGTGGAGAAGGGTATCGAGGAACAGTTCCAGCGCCTTGTCGAAACGCGGCGTCGAGAGAAAAGCGCCCGAGAGGCCGAGGCTGTTCCGTCCGGAGAAGCCGCGCAAGCTGCCGGCGAGAGATTCGACTGCTTCGGCCAACGCCTGGCGGGAAAACCGTTCGCTGCCGCGCGTGAGCAGGCCGGCGAGGAAATTGTTGATTCCTGTATTGTGTTCGTCTTCGAACAACAATCCGCCTAGCACCACCGCCTGCAGTGACATGACTGGTACGGCGTGGTGTTCTTTGACGAGGAGGCGAATGCCATTGTCCAGTTGCGCAACGGTGACGCGTCCGTCTCGCTTTGGCACGCTGTTGGGCACTGCGAGAGGAGGGCGATCGAGGCGGCGACAAAGAGCGTGCACTTCTGCTGCCGTGGGCAGATCCGCGTGCGCTGTCGCACCGAGGAGGGTAAGGGAGAGGGTCTCTGCTGAGAAGTAGTGTTGCGCGACGCGTTGTATGTCCTGCCGAGTGACGGCGCTGAGCCCGTCGAGATACTGGCGTTCATAGTCGGCATTATTAAACACGGTGAGGAAGTAGCCAAGCTGACGTGCTTGCCCCTGTACGGTTTCGCGCCGATAGATAAAGTCGCTTGCTAAATTCGTTCGTGCCCGCGCCAGCTCAGCAGGAGAAACGAGATGGTACTTACACTGAAAGAGAGCCGAGAGGATTTCTTCGATGGCTGGCCGGACTTTCTCGCGTTCTAGACCGGCTGCCACGATGAACAGTCCGGGGTCGGCAGGGGTGTAGGCGTAGGCGGAAATCCAGTTCACCAGCTCTTTGTCGGCTTGCAGGGTTTGTACCAAGCGTGCACTCTCGCCGCCACCCAGGATGTAACCCAGCAGGTCGAGGGCAAAGACGTCAGGGTGAGCCGCGTGCGGGATGGGGAAACAGAGGTAGAGGTAGAACTCCTCCACGTTCATATTAACGATAGAAAAGCGTAGGCCTCGTTGCGGCGGCTCCGGCACGCGCGGGCGTGGCGGCAAGTCTCCTGGCTGCTGGTCGGCAAAGAACCGCATCACCTCGTGACGGGCGGTCTCGCGGTCGACGTCACCGACGATGACCAGAGTCATGTTGTTGGGGTGGTACCAGCGCTGATAGAACTGCAATACCCGCTCGCGGTTCAGGGCTTCGATGGTCTCACGATAGCCGATCACCGGGCGGCCATAGGGATGGGTGGTATAGGCGAGGCGGAAGAGTTCTGTGGCCGCACGTGAGGTAGGTGAATCTTCACCCCGTTTCCACTCTTCCATGACAACGTGGAGCTCTTTGGCGAGTTCGTGTGGGTCGAACGTGGCATTGCGCATCGCATCGGCAAGGATATCGAGGCCGGTACTGAAATAGCGCGAGGCGAGCACCAGGTGGTACACAGTGTGATCAGCAGTGGTGAAGGCGTTGATCTGTCCCCCCGAGGATTCCACTTCGGCCGCAATGGCCCCCACCGGCCGACGGGTTGTTCCCTTGAAGATCATGTGCTCGTGTACGTGGGCTGCCCCTGCCACGTCGGGGGTCTCGTCAGCACTTCCCGCCTTGACCCAGACTTGGATAGCGACGACCGGGGCAAAGTGGTCTTCTTGGATGGCAACGCGCAGGCCATTGTCGAGAGTGAACAGCAACCGGTCGTCTCCGGTTGGAGAAAGGGTAGTGACGTCATGAATCATGACTACTTGTGTTTCACAACCCCTGTGGCGAGTCAATCAACACAGGCCCT
>JANWXO010000068.1 GCA_025057295.1 Candidatus Binatia bacterium
CCTCACACAGCGCCGCCTTGAGGTTGCGCTCGCGCGCCAGGTGCGTACGCATCACCAACGGCACTGTCTCGTCCCCCTCGCTACGGCCGCGCTGAATGACCGAGGCAATGCTGATGTCATGTGCCCCCAGGACCCCGGCGATTTTCGCCAATACCCCTGGCCGGTCTACCGCCATAAAACGCAAATAGTATTCGCTCAGCAAGTCATCAATAGGCCGAAGCGGCACGTTCCTCAAGTCATGCCACGGATACCCGAGAGGGGGGACTCGCAGACCGAGGGCCGCCAGTCCCCGATTGCGGGCGACTTCGATCACATCGGCCAGGACAGCCGTCGCTGTCGGCAGGCTGCCTGCCCCCCTGCCAAAGTACAGCGAGGAGCCGAGCGCCTCCCCCTGGACAAAAATGGCGTTATAGACACCGCCGACATCGGCAAGCAGACTGCGACGCGGGATCATCGTCGGGTGCACACGCACATCAATCGCACCATCTTCATCTTTGGCGATAGCCAGGAGCTTGATGGCATAGCCAAACTCCCGCGCAAACATGATATCCGTCTGACTGATATGCTGGATCCCTTCAACGTAGACAGACTCGAAGGGCACCCGCACCCCGAACGCGAGCATCGTCAACAGCGTCAGTTTGTGGGCCGCATCGACGCCATCGAGATCGAGACTCGGGTCTGCCTCGGCGATCCCCTGTTCCTGTGCGCGGCGCAGCACGACATCAAACTCCTCCCCCTCCTCGCTCATAGTCGTCAGGATATAGTTACAAGTGCCATTGACAATGCCGAACAAGGCACGGTTCCGGTCTGCTGCTAAACCTTCGCGGAGAGTGCGAATAATGGGGATCCCGCCGGCCACGCTCGCCTCGAATCCCACACTGACCCCCGTGGTCTCGGCTGCCGCAAAGATCTCTGCGCCGTGCAAAGCCAGGAGGGCTTTGTTGGCCGTAATCACATCTTTGCCGCGGGCAATCGCCTCGATCACAAGGGTCCGCGCAGGCTCAATGCCGCCGATCAGCTCGATAACCACTTCCACCTCAGGATCACGCACGACATCCCAGGGATCAGCCGAGAGACGGGTCTGACCGAGGTCGATCTCTGGATGCGGCTTGGTATGAATGCTCCGGCTTGCGAGGTGCACGAGGCGCAGCGACTGACCGAGTTTGTGCCGAATCAGGTCGTGGTTCCGGGCGAGGAGGTGAGCGACTCCCCGGCCCACCGTCCCGAAACCGATCACTCCGAGTTTGACTTCACCTATCGCCATGTTACCCTGCACTGGCACGTTGGACTTCGGGCACGGAGGCCCCGCTCAGGACCCTGCGGATCCCACGCACCGCCTGGCGAGTGCGATGCTCGTTTTCGATCAGGGCGAAGCGCACAAACCCCTCTCCGTAGGGGCCAAAACCGATCCCGGGCGACACCGCTACTTTCGCTTCGGTCAGCAACAACTTGGCGAATTCCATCGACCCCATGTGGCGAAACGGCTCAGGAATCTCCGCCCACACAAACATGGTCCCCTTCGGTTTGGGAATATGCCACCCAGCTCGGGCTAAGCCCTCAATGAGCACGTCGCGTCGTTTGCGGTAGCGTTGACGCACTTCCTCGACGTATGTCTGTGGTCCATTCAAGGCATGAATGGCAGCAATTTGGATCGGCTGAAAAATCCCGTAGTCGAAATAACTCTTGAGACGCGCAAGGGCCAGAAGGGCTTCTGCGTTGCCACAGGCAAAGCCCACACGCCACCCTGGCATATCGTAGGACTTGGAAAGGGTATAGAACTCGACTCCCACCTCCTTGGCTCCTGGCACCTGCAGGAAACTGGGGGGCTGATAGCCGTCGAAAGCGAGGTCGGCATAGGCGAAATCGTGCACCACGAACAGAGAGTGTTCGCGCGCGAAGTCAACCACTCGTTGAAAGAACTCGAGGTCAACCACGGCCGTCGTCGGATTGTGGGGGAAACTCAGCAGCAGCAACTTGGGTCGCGGCCAACACTGCCGCACCGTCTCTTGCAGAGACAGAAAAAAATCTTCCTCCGGCCGGAGAGGGACCACCCGCAGGTCCGCGTTGGCAATGACGATCGAATAGTGGTGAATCGGATAGCTCGGACTCGGGCAAATGGCGACGTCGCCAGGGCCGAGCATGGCCAGCGCGAGGTGAGACAATCCCTCTTTTGACCCGATCGTGACGACTGCCTCTGTTTCTGGGTCCAAGTCAACTCCGAAGCGACGTTTGTACCAGTCACAAATTGCCAGGCGGAGCTTATAGATGCCGCGCGAGGTGGAGTAGCGATGGTTCTGCGGTTTTCCCACTGCCTCGACCAGCTTCTCGACGACGTGCCGTGGCGAGGGGTGGTCGGGGTTTCCCATCCCGAAATCGATAATATCCTCTCCAGCTCGCCGCGCTTCCAGCTTCATCTTATCTAGCGTGGCGAACAGATACGGGGGGAGACGTTTGATACGGGGGAATTCCATACGCGTTCGTGCAACCTTCTCGGTGTGGCTCTCCTCGCCCGACGGGGACGACAGGCGCGTGTAAGGGTATAGTGGATTTCTTCATGGTGGTCAAACAGCTCACTAGCCCACCCGCGCCAATTCCAACCGTCCGGCCCAGCGGTCTTCGAGGATCGTCCGTAAACGACGCGACGCTGGCGAGGTCAACTCAGGGTCGCGAGCGAGCCAGGCTTCCGCCTCTGCACGCGCGATCTCCAAGATGCGACTGTCGCGCACGATGTTAGCCACGCGGAAGTCCGGCAGACCAGACTGACGGGTGCCTAAAAATTCTCCCGGCCCGCGAAAGGCGAGGTCAGCCTCAGCGATTTTGAAGCCATCGTGCGTCTCGACCATCACGCGCAGGCGCCGGTGGGCCTCGTCCGCTGGTGTGTACTGCGCAAGCAGGAAACAGAACGACTCTGCCGCACCGCGGCCAACACGGCCCCGCAGTTGATGTAACTGGGCCAGCCCGAAGCGTTCCGCATGCTCGATAAGGATCACGGTGGCGTTGGGGACGTCGATACCGACCTCGATCACCGTGGTCGACACAAGGAGTTGGTATTCCCCATTCTTGAAACGGCGCATCACCTCGTCTTTCTCTTCCCCCTTCATGCGACCGTGGATCAGTCCGACCGAGTACTGGGCGAAGAAAGTCCGCGACAGCTCCCGTGCCATACTCGTCGCCGCCTTCAACTCAGACTTCTCCGATTCCTCCACCAGCGGATAGACCACATAAGCTTGGCGGCCACGGTCGAGTTGCTCTTTCACTAAACGGTACGCCTTCTGCCGCTCGCCTTCGTGAAAGACTCGCGTTACTACCGGCTTCCGGCCCGGCGGCAACTCGTCAATCACAGACACATCAAGGTCACCATAGAGAGTGAGAGCCAAAGTGCGCGGAATCGGCGTAGCGGTCATGAGGAGCATATCCGGGTTAACGCCTAACTTCTTCAACGCCGCCCGTTGCATCACCCCAAAGCGATGCTGTTCATCGACAATGGCCAAACCCAGGCGTCGGAAACGCACCCCCTCCTGGATTAGGGCGTGCGTTCCGACGACGATCTCGACTTTGCCCTCGGCGATGGCAGTGTAGAGTTCTTGCTTCCGACGGCTCTTCACCTCTCCGGTCAGGAGGGCGACCGACACCATGAGCTGGTCAGCCAGGGGACCGAGGGTACGGAAGTGCTGTTCAGCCAGCAGTTCCGTGGGGGCCATGAAGGCAACCTGATAGCCACTGTCGAGGGCAGCCAACGCCGCGCAGAACGCCACAATGGTCTTGCCGGAACCGACATCCCCCTGCACGAGACGGTTCATCGGGTGGGGCGCCGCCATATCACGGAAGATATCCTCCAAGACCCGCTCTTGAGCATTGGTGAGGCGGAACGGTAACACCTCGTAGAGGCGTTTCACTAGCGGACCTGGGACGAGCGACACCCCTTCTTCCTTCACCAGATGACGACGACGCAGCGCCATCCCGAGCTGCAGGTAAAACAATTCATCGAACACCACGGTTTTGTGCGCGGGGGAAGCCGCACTGTTGAGTGCGGCGACGTCTGCGTCGAGCGGCGGCATATGGAGATAGCGGAGGGCATCCTTGAGATCCATGAGCCCCAGTCGCGCGCTGATCTCAGCCGGCACCCCGTTGGGCACGAGTGCCACGTAGTCCGTCACCGCCCCGTGAACCAGGCGGCGCATCGTAGCTACTGTCATCTCTGTGGTCTTGTTATAGACCGGCAGAATCCGAGCTGTCTCCTCTTCCTCCTCCACCACCTCTATATCGGGGTGGATCATCCATTTCCCCCCCTTTAAGCCCAGCTCGACCTTGCCGTAGAGGAGCACGCGCTGACCAGGGCGATAGCGCTGCTCGAAGTAGCGGTGCTGGTGGTACCACAGGAGAAAGAGGAAGCCGGTTTCATCCCGCACCACCCCCTCGAGCACCCAGCGACGGCTGCGCGTCATGAAGCGACGCCCCATACGCACCAGTTGGCCGACAGTCGCTCCCTCCTCGCCGATAGCCAAATCGCGGATCTTTTTGATCTGCCGCCGATCCTGATAACGGAACGGGATATGGTACAGGAGATCCTCTACAGTCGCGATACCTAAGCGCGCCAGTTGTTGGGCACGGCGCGGGCCGACGCCTTTGACGAACTGTACCGGCTTTTTTAACGGCGGCTGCACTGCACGGAATGTCGCGACAGCGGTGGGAAAGGGGTCAGGCTGGGCAGGCGAACGATGCTCACTCATAAGCGCACGAGAGATGGCAAGATATACAGACGCTGAGCTGTGCGTATCACAGCGTCCCCTCGCTGAGAGCTCGGTCGCTTCAGACTTTTGCCTGCTGCCCACTGACCAACCGATGGTACTCCTGCAACGGACGCACCGTCAGCAGCCCTTGGTGCAGACCGGTAATACCGTCCGTCGCAGCGCGGGCAGCCGCAATGGTGGTAAAGTACGGCACCCGGCACTCTAAGGCACTGCGCCGTATAGCGAAAGAGTCCGCCACCGACTGGGGACCGTCGGTCGTGTTGACCACCATGGCGATGGTACCGGCCCGGATGGCATCGACAATGTGGGGTGAGCCCTCTCCCACTTTGTTGACCCGCTGCACCGCAACCCCCGCAGCCTGGAGATAGGCAGCGGTCCCACGAGTGGCCACCAGCGAAAATCCATTTGCCACCAATTGCCGGGCAATGGTCAGCACTGTCGGTTTATCGCGATCCCGCACGCTGAGAAACACGGTCCCTTTCTGCGGCAACAGTGTGCCCGCCGCAATCTGCGCTTTGGCAAAGGCCATCGCAAAGGAAGCATCGATTCCCATGACCTCTCCCGTCGATTTCATCTCCGGCCCGAGAATCGTATCGACCCCAGGAAATTTGATAAAAGGAAAGACCGCCTCTTTGACACTCATGTACGAGGGCACCACCTCTCGCGTGAAGCCCAATTCACGCAGTGTCTTTCCCGCCATGACACGGGCGGCGATTTTGGCCAGCGGCACCCCGATTGCCTTGCTGACAAACGGGACCGTGCGCGAGGCGCGCGGATTCACCTCGAGCACGTAGAGCGCTTCGCCGACAACCGCAAACTGTACGTTCATGAGGCCGACCACGTGTAATTCCTTGGCGAGTAGTCTCGTCTGGCGACGGATCTCTTCTTGCATGGCGGGCGTCAGCGTTCGCGGGGGAAGGGAACAGGCGCTATCGCCGGAGTGCACTCCCGCCTGCTCAATATGCTCCATGATGCCGCCGATGACGACCTCCTCACCGTCGCTCACCGCGTCCACATCCACCTCTATGGCATCGTCGAGAAACTTATCGATGAGCACCGGATGTTCGGGGGAGACGGCAACCGCTTCGCGCATGTAGCGGCGCAGGCTCGCCTCGTCGTACACGATCTGCATGGCCCTCCCGCCGAGGACGTAGGAAGGCCGGACCAACACCGGATAGCCGAGGGTCCGGGCGATATGCAGCGCCTCTTCCAGCGAGCGGGAGGTCCCATTGGGCGGCTGGAGCAGGCCGAGCGCCTCTAGCATTACTTTAAACCGTTCCCGGTCCTCGGCGCGATCGATAGAGTCGGGCGAAGTGCCAAGAATCCGCACCCCGGCCCGTGCCAGCGGAACGGCTAACTTGAGTGGGGTCTGACCGCCAAACTGAACAATGACACCAACAGGCCGTTCCTCCCGCACAATATTCAGCACGTCTTCCAGCGTGAGCGGCTCGAAGTATAACTTGTCGGACGTATCATAATCCGTACTGACGGTCTCCGGATTACAATTGACCATGATGGTCTCGAACCCATCCTCCTTGAGAGCGAAGGCTGCATGGACACAGCAGTAGTCAAATTCGATCCCCTGCCCGATCCGGTTCGGCCCCCCACCGAGAATGACGATCTTCGGCCGCGCCGTCGGCCGAGCTTCGTCTTCCCCCTCGTAGGTGGAATAGAGATAAGGGGTATGGGCGACAAATTCTGCCGCACAGGTATCGACAGTCTTATACACAGGCACGATGCCCCAAGCTTCTCGCTGGGCGCGGATCTCCTCCTCGCGACACCCCAGCAAACGGGCCAGGCGCACATCGGCAAACCCCATGCGCTTGGCCTCACGGAGCACTTCTCGCGTGAGCCGAGCAGACCCAGGACCAGCCTGCTGCTGCACGACATCTTCATAGCGGACGATCTGCGCAATGTTGTCCAGAAACCACCGATCGATCCTGGTTAGCTGATACACCTCCTCGACGTCCATCCCCAGCCGGAACGCTTCGGCGACGTACCACAGGCGCTCAGCGTTCGGGACGCGTAACCGTGCTTGCAGCGTGGCCAGCACGTCTTGCCGGCTGAGGGAGTGACCGCTTGGCCGTGAAAGCTTTTCCTCGAAGCCATAGCTGCCGATCTCCAACGACCGCAGGGCCTTTTGCAAGGCTTCTTTGAACGTGCGGCCAATCGCCATCGCTTCCCCCACCGACTTCATCTGCGGCCCTAACACATCTTTCGTCTCGGGGAATTTGTCAAAGGTAAAGCGTGGGATTTTCACCACGACATAATCGATCGTGGGTTCAAAGCACGCCGGGGTTTCGCGCGTGATATCGTTGGGAATCTCGTCCAAGGTGTAGCCCACCGCCAGTTTGGCAGCAATCTTGGCGATGGGAAATCCGGTCGCTTTGCTCGCGAGCGCAGAGGAGCGCGACACCCGCGGGTTCATTTCGATCACCACCATGCGTCCGGTCTCGGGGTCGACCGCGAATTGAATATTCGAGCCGCCCGTATCGACGCCGATCTCGCGGATAATACGCAGCGCCGCATCCCGCATGATCTGATACTCTTTATCGGTGAGTGTCTGTGCCGGCGCGACGGTGATCGAGTCGCCTGTATGTACTCCCATGGGATCGAGGTTTTCGATCGAGCAGATGATGACGACGTTATCCCTGCTGTCGCGCATCACTTCCAGCTCGAACTCCTTCCAACCAGCGATCGACTCCTCGATCAACACCTCGTGGGTGGGAGAGGTCGCCAGGCCCCACTCCACTACGGCACGAAACTCCTCTGGGGAGTCGGCAATGCCCCCGCCACTGCCACCAAGGGTACGCGACGGACGCACGATCACGGGCAGGCCCAGCTGCTGGCAAATCGCCTCGGCCTCCTGGAGTGAGCGGGCATAGCCGCTGCGCGGGAGGTCGAGCCCGATGCGCTGCATCGCCTCCTTGAACAGATTGCGGTCCTCCGCTTTCTTGATCGCCTGTAGCTTGGCGCCGATCAACTCCACTC
This sequence comes from Candidatus Binatia bacterium, assembly GCA_025057295.1. Classification (GTDB taxonomy): domain Bacteria; phylum Desulfobacterota; class Binatia; order Bin18; family Bin18; genus JANWXO01. Next base: position 7,743 of record JANWXO010000068.1, read on the forward strand.
CATAGCGGTCGAGTACCCCAGCCTCGGCCAAGTCGATGGCAAGGTTGAGGCCGGTCTGCCCACCAATAGTCGGGAGCAAGGCATCGGGCCGCTCCTGGGCAATGATGCGTTCGACCACTTCAACCGTGAGCGGCTCGACATAGGTCCGATCGGCAAAGCCCGGATCGGTCATAATAGTCGCAGGATTGGAGTTCACTAGAATCACGCGAAACCCTTCTTCCTTGAGGGCCTTACACGCCTGCGTGCCAGAGTAGTCAAATTCGCAAGCCTGGCCGATGACGATCGGACCAGAGCCGATCAGCAAAATAGAATGAAGGTCGGTACGTTTCGGCATGAACTTCCCGTGTGATCGTTCCCCACCGCCCTCGCCAGGCAAAAGGGGAACAGGTTGTTATCCTCTCTTGCCCCTTTCTCTATAGCGCTGCATCAGGTCGGTAAACCGACGAAAGAGGTAGTTCGCATCGTGCGGCCCAGGAGAAGACTCGGGGTGGTACTGGACAGAAAACAACGGATACTCCTTATGAGCCAAACCTTCTACAGTATGGTCGTTCAAATTGAGGTGTGTCACCTCGGCCCGCTGTTGCAGAGAATCGATATCGACACAAAACCCGTGGTTCTGGGTGGTGATCTCCACTTTGCGGGTCGCCAAATCCATGACGGGATGATTGCCTCCCCGGTGACCAAACTTCAGCTTGTACGTCCGCCCTCCGAGGGCCAGTCCCATAATCTGATGCCCGAGGCAGATGCCAAAGAGCGGCACCCGACCGATGAGCGCCGCAACATTCTCCCGCGCATAGGGGACAGCAGCAGGGTCGCCCGGGCCGTTGGACAGAAATACTCCATCGGGCTGCATGGCAAGGACGTCCGCCGCAGGGGTGTGGGCCGGGACCACGCGCACGCGACAGCCGACCTCGACCAAGTTGCGCAGGATGTTGAACTTGATGCCAAAATCGTAGGCGACGACGAAAAAAGGGAGCTGGGTCGTCACTGTTCTATAGCCACGGCCGAACTCCCACCGCCCGTGCTGCCAATCGTACGGCTGGCTGCAGGTGACCTCCTTCACCAGGTCGCGTCCCACCAGGCTTGGCGCGTTCCGGGCCTTCTCGACCAATCGCTCTGTGTTGTCATCGATGGTCGACAACACCCCCTGTTGCACTCCATAATCGCGCAGGTGGCGCACAAGCGCACGGGTGTCGATCCCTTGCATGCCGACGATGCCATGCTCTTGCAGATAGTGCGCCAGGTTGTGTTGAGCCCGCCAGTTACTCGGTCGCTCCCAGTACTCCTTCACCACAAACCCCTCGACAAAGGGGCGGCGCGACTCGACATCCTCCGCGTTGACCCCAACGTTGCCGATCTCCGGATAGGTCATGGTGACGATCTGTCCCTTGTACGACGGATCGGTAAGGATCTCCTGGTATCCGGTTAACGACGTGTTGAAGACCACTTCGCCCACGACCTCTCCCTCGGCCCCGAATGCCGTTCCGGTAAAGACCGTCCCATCCGCGAGGGCAAGCGTCGCTTTTCTCACCATGGCTGAGCTCCTATCCTCTTTCGTTTTTCAGCAAGCCTCGAACCACACACTTGCTCCCCCCACCTCGACACAGTTCTACTTTCTTCTATTTTATCACCGTTCTCATCGGCGGCGATCGGCTTCTTCTTCAGCGTACACCACCCGACCTTGCACGAGGGTCCAGAGCACCTTGCCGGTGAGGTCCCACCCATCGAAGGGAGTATTCTTGCTTTTCGACCGCAAATTGCGCGCCTCTACTGTCCAACGACGGTGAGGGTCGAAAATCACGATATCGGCAGGAGCACCGGGCGAGAGGGTGCCGTAGGGCAGACCGAGAATCCGTGCCGGGTTCACCGTCAGCGTGCGCAGCATGTCCGGAAGCGACAAGACCCCCTCGTGCACGAGGCGTAACGCCAACGGCAAGGCTGTCTCCAGCCCAACCACACCATGCGCCGCCTGATCGAACTCCACTTCTTTTTCATCTCGATGATGCGGCGCATGGTCAGTGGCAATGACATCGATCGTTCCGTCCCGTAAGCCTTCTTTGACCGCTTCCACATCTGCGAGGCTGCGCAGCGGAGGGGCCATCTTGGCATTGGTGTTGTACCCTTCGACAGCACTCTCGGTTAGGGTGAAATGATGGGGCGTTACCTCAGCCGTCACCGGCAAGCCCTCTGCCTTCGCCTGGCGAATGAGCGCGACCGCTTCTTTCGTACTGACGTGCGCGATGTGGAGTCGCCCACCGGTGAGACGGGCAAGCGCGATATCGCGAGCGACCATCACTTCTTCAGCAGCATTGGGGATTCCTTTCAGCCCTAGTCGCAGCGCTGTCGGTCCTTCGTTCATCACCCCGCCTGCGGCTAAGTAGCTATCTTCTTCGTGAACGCTGATAGGCAGGTGAAACATCGAGCAATACTCCAGCGCTCGCCGCATGAGGTGCGTGTCCATGACCGGACAACCATCGTCAGACACCGCCACGATCCCCTCGGAGACCATCTCCCCGATCTCGGCCAATTCCTCACCTCTGAGGCCTTTCGACAACGCCCCGATGGGAAAGACCCGTGCGAGGTTAGCAGCCTGCGCCCGTTCTCGGATATAGCGGGTTACCGCACCGTTATCGTTGACCGGGTTGGTATTGGCCATACAGGCGACGGCAGTAAATCCTCCTGCCACCGCAGCCTGGGTGCCGGTGAGAACCGTCTCTTTATACTCGTAGCCGGGCTCGCGCAAATGCACATGCATGTCGATGAGACCCGGGGCGACGATCAGCCCGCTGGCGTCGATCCTCATATCCCCAGTTGCGAGACCACTCTGCGGGGGCACCACCGCCCGAATCACTCCGTCCTCGATCAACACATCGCGCGGAGCCGCAAGGTCATTCGCCGGATCGATCACCGTGCCGCCGTAGATTACGATTTTCATGCGCTGGTACTCACGGTCAGGCCAAGGCCCCAGCGTGACGCCGCGGGGCGTGGAGCCCGACTTCGGCCTGCTCCTCCGTTGCCTCGCGCTCCTGGGTGGCGAGGAGATAGAGCAACGCCATGCGAACAGCGACGCCATTGGTCACCTGCTCTAAGATGACCGAGTAGGGACCATCTGCCACTTGCGAGTCGATTTCCACCCCACGATTCATCGGCCCGGGATGCATAATGAGGACATCGTCCTTCGCCGCAGCGAGAGCGTCCGGGGTGATACAGAAGTGGCGGGCATACTCTTCGATACTGGGGAGAAAATTGCGCGCCTGTCGTTCCCGCTGTAAGCGCAACGCCATCACCACATCCACTCCAGCAAGTCCGCGACGGAGATCAGTACACACCTCTACCCCCCAAAGCCGAAACTCCGGGGGCAGAAGAGTCGGAGGCCCCACGAGTCGCACCTGCGCCCCTAACGTCGTCAATGCCAGGACGTTGGAACGGGCGACACGGCTATGGAGGAGATCACCGACGATCGCCACGGTGAGACCGGCAATCTCTCCTTTATACGCCCGGATGGTCATCATATCCAACAACGCCTGAGTCGGGTGCTCGTGCATCCCATCCCCTGCGTTGATCACTGGACAATCCACCAGGCGGGCGAGCAAATGCGGCGCCCCCGAGCAGGGATGGCGCACGACGAGCGCTGCTGGCCGCATAGCGACCAGGTTCCGCGCCGTGTCCAGCAACGTTTCCCCCTTGGCCACGCTGCTCGCGGCGGCGGTAATATTGATGGCATCGGCCGAGAGACGCTTGGCCGCAATCTCGAACGAGGTGCGGGTACGTGTACTGGGTTCGTAAAAGAGATTGATGATGGTTTTGCCGCGCAAGGTCGGCACCTTCTTGACTTCGCGTTCGGAGATCTCGCGAAACGATTCAGCCGTGCTGAGCAAGAAGAGCAGCTCGTCCTTCGTCAGCCCTTCGATCCCTAAGAAGTGGCGTCGATGAAACATGGGGCCTCCTACTCAATGACCACTTCATCGACCCCGTCGCGCTCGCTGAGGCGGACGTAGACATGTTCATCGCGCGCGGTGGGGAGGTTTTTCCCGACATAGTCGGCACGAATCGGCAGCTCGCGGTGGCCGCGATCCACCAGAACTGCCAGCTGGATCGCACGCGGTCGGCCAAAATCGATCAGGGCATCCAGCGCCGCCCGGACAGTCCGGCCGGTATAGAGTACATCATCGACCAGCACGATGCGTAAGTCGTCGACACAAAAAGGGATCGTTGTCCCGCGCACCTCGGGACGGGCACGACTCCGCCCCACATCGTCGCGGTACAAGGTAATATCGATCTCACCGGACGGCACCGACACCCCCTCCACCCGCTCGATGGCAGCAACCAGACGCTGCGCGAGATATACCCCTCGCGTATGAATGCCCACTATAGCGAGCTGGTCTGTCCCGCGATTTTTCTCGAGGATCTCATGCGCGATGCGCGTCAACGCTCGCTGGATGGCCACCTGATCCATTACGACTCGTCCTAGCTTTTTCCTCATAATAAGCAGAGAAAAAAAAGCCTCCTTGAGGAATCAAGGAGGCCGAACATTCGGAGTGTATCGAAGCAGACTCTTTTCGTCACCCTTCCTAACCTCACGGGGTTAGATTAAAAGGTTTTGCGCACTGTATCGTTCCATCCCGCTCCTGTCAAGAAGAGGGCGGACTGTTCCTCATCACCTCCTCCGTATGAGGATCGAGAAGGGCTGCTCGCCACACGCAGGGCTGGTCCTTGCAGCATGGCGACCGAGATTCGCTCAACCAGGCTCTTCTCAGTAGCCCGGCGCAAGCATCGAGCTCGAGGGTGTTGGCCCCGGTGTCAATGGCTCAACCGGTCTGTCGCCAAAAGGCACGAAGGGACTTTGCCGCGCAAGGAGCTGGGGCGTAATGAAATAGGTACCCCCTGTCAACGGTCGCCACACTCCCTCCGCAGCCCGTTCGTTCCCCCCGGTCAAGAACCCGCTCACACCGCCTAAAACTGCCCCGGTCACCCCCAGGGAAAACTTCACGGGTGTGTAGACCGCGCTCAGCAGCGGCGCAGCGATCCCTCGTGCCAATTCTATTCCTAGCGGTCGGCTTTCCTGCTGAGCCTGCGGTGTACTCTGCGCCTGCTGCGCCCAGCTAGCTACGGGAGACACCAGCACCGCTACCACCACCCCGAGAATCAATCGCCACATAACACCTCCTCCTCTTTGTTTCCCAGCATATCGTGCCCCGTGCAGCATGACAACTCTCGGACCTCTTCCACTGCCAGCACCCCGCTTAATTTCCCGAGCGATCCGCCGATTTCCCCAGTAGAAGAGACCCACACGAGCTCGCCGTCACCCTGCGAACGTCACTCCTCGCTCCCGACAAGGCGGGGCAGGCGCATGGCAGAGGACAGCGGGCACCTGCGACGCGACAGCAGAGACTACGGAGGTGGTATGCAACACGAACGAGCAACCCAAGACGCTTCGGTCCTCGATCTCGAAGAAGCCCTCGCCCGAGTCGACGGAGATCACCAACTGCTCGCAGAGCTGGCAGCGTTGTTCTTGGACTCCTGCCCCACCATGCAGGCGGCCATTCAGGAGGCTTTGGCACGGCGAGACGCCAAGGCGGTTCAGCACGCCGCCCATACCTTGAAGGGTTCGGTGGGCAACTTCGGCGCTCAGGCAGCCTTCGACGCAGCCCTGGCACTCGAGCAGATGGGACGACAGGGAGATCTCTCCGGAGCCGATGCCGCTTTTGCCCATCTCGAAGCGGAAATTGCACGGCTGCAACCCGTGCTCTCACAGTTAGCAGCTACCGCGATGGAATAAGCCTTTCCCACGACACCGGTGACGGCCTCGGCAAGGGCGAGGCGTCATGTCTCGGAAAGGAGAAGTGAGAGAATGTCCACCCGTCCTTCACCGTTGATCCTCTGTGTCGATGACGAAAAGGTTACCCGTACCCTCATCGAACGTCTCCTGGTCAACAACGGCTATACTGTCCTCACTGCCGAGAATGGGGAACGCGCACTCCAGCTGCTGCAGGAGCACAGACCTGACCTGATCCTTCTGGACGTGATGCTGCCAGGCATGGACGGGTACGAGGTCTGTGCACGGCTCCGCGAGCAGCCG
>JANWXO010000069.1 GCA_025057295.1 Candidatus Binatia bacterium
AGACAACACGCCACCCAGGGCGGCACGGATCACAGTCCGCATGAAACGTTCCACCCGTTCGGGTGCACAGCGGGTGAATTTCATTTGCGCCACCATGTGGGCTGAGCTGACGAGGACACGTGCGATGTCTTCCGTGTCCACGTCCGCGGCCAGGTGTCCTTCCTGCTGTCCCCGCGCCACCGTCTTCTGCAAAATGCGGACGAGGCGCTCCTGAAAGCTGAGGTAGCGCAACCACACTTCGTCGCGAATGGCGGTGCTCCAATCCAACCACACCCGCGCGTAATCAGGATGCGCATCGACCGATTCGGCAAACGCCACCGCGTGTTCCCACAGGACACGGGGGGCAGGCAGGTCTCTTTGATGTATCTGCTCCGCCAGGGCGAGATAAAAGCGTTCCACCTCGTCGAGCACCGCCTCAACCAACGCCGCCCGTGTAGGAAAATAAACAAAGGCGCTGGACAGCGAGACTCCTCCTTCTCGGGCAATCTCGGCGTGGTGCGCTCCCCCAAGACCGCGCTGCGCAAACACCCGCAGCGCACAGGCGAGGAGCTGAGCTCGTCGTTCCGCTGGGGGGAGCCGTCGTGCTCGTCCCCGTGCGGCCCTCTCTCTAGACCTGTCAGCCATCGGGTGGTCCTGTATACCGCCTCTTCCGGCAGGGCTCAACCCCACTATTGACAAATCTCTCAATATCTTTTATGCAGTCCGCTCCCGCTGTTCGTGGGAAGCAACGTCATTGACAGGCCTCAGTGGAACAGTCACCGTGGATCTACAGTTTCGCTTAGCCGCGTATGATTGGTGCCCTGGAGCAAACGATCGGCAAGCGCGGAGAGGGACACAATTCCCAGCGAGGAGGCACGTATGAAGTTCACCTGGTTCAACCTGATGCCATGGCCGTATCTGCCCGACGACTTTCGCGAGAAGTACCGCTCAGTGTGGGTCGATATCCCTAACACCCTCTATGATCCCAAGAAAGGCCACTATGTCTACCACGAGTATATGGACCAGCTCGAGTATGCGGAGTCGCTCGGCTACGACGGCATCGGCTGTAACGAGCACCACCAGAACGGGTACGGCCTGATGCCTTCACCCAACATCATTGCCGCCGGGCTGGCACGGCGCACCTCGAAAGCGGCGATCGCCGTCATCGGCAACTCGATCGCGCTGTACAACCCCCCGATCCGTGTGGCCGAAGAGTTCGCCATGCTCGATGTCATCTCCGGTGGACGGCTGCTGGCCGGCTTTCCCGTCGGCACCTCGATGGACACCAACTACTGTTACGGGCAGATCCCCGGTCTCACCCGCGACAAGTACGCCGAGGCCCACGAGCTCATCATGCGAGCCTGGCAGTCGGACGAACCCTTTGCCTTCGACGGCAAGTATACCCAACTGCGTTACGTCAACATCTGGCCCAAACCGATCCAGCGGCCGCACCCGCCCATCTACATCCCCGGGGGCGGGTCGATCGAGACGTGGGACTTCTGCGTCGAGCACGACTACAACTATTCCTATTTATCTTTCACTGGCTATTTGCGCGCCAAAAAGCTCCTGGACGGCTATTGGGAACGGGTCGCCAAGTACGGCAAAGACGAATCACCGTACCGTGCAGCCTTTGCCCAGACCATCTGTGTGGCCGAAACCGATCAGGAAGCGGAAAAGCTGTACGCCGAGCATGTGAGCTACTTCTACAATCGGTGTCTCCACATCTACGGCGGCTTCGCCGATGCCCCTGGCTATCGGACGATCAAGACGCTGCAGGCCAATATCCTCAACGCTCTCAGCACCGACGTGCAGAAACTCTTCCCGACGCTGACGTGGAAGCAGTTGCTCGACGATGGCTATGTCATCGCCGGCAGTCCCGAAACCGTACGGCAACGTATGGAAGAGCTCATCAAAGGGTTGCGCGTGGGGCACGTCTTCTGCCTCATCCATGTCGGCAATATGCCCGACTGGAAGACCCGCTACTCCACCAAGCTCTTCGCGGAGAAGGTGATGCCGCACCTGCGCAATATGTGGCCGGAATGGAAAGACGACAACCGCTGGTGGTGCAAGCCCATGGACGAACGGCTGCGTCCAGAAGAAGGGGTAGAGAAGGCTCGGCAGGACGGGAGGATCCCGTTATGATGAGTCGCACGATCGCCACCAAGCGGGGAACGAACGTCCGCGTCTTCGAGGCCGGCAGCGGCGCCCCGCTCGTCTTCCTGCACGGCGCAGGGGGGCTCTTGGCCGAGAACCCCTTCCTCGATCGCCTCGCCGAGCGCTACCACATCTTCGCCCCGGAGTTGCCCGGGTACGGCGAATCTACCGGGGACACGCTGCTCGAGGATATGCTCGACTTTGCCCTCCACGGGTGGGATGTGATTGCCGCGCTCGGTCTGACCAAGCCTCATCTTATGGGGCACTCTATGGGCGGGATGATCGCGGCTGAGATGGCTTGCATCGCTCCCAACGATCTGGCCAAGCTCGTGCTGGTTGCCTCCGCCGGGCTATGGATCCCGGAGTATCCCATCCCAGATATCTTTTCCTTCTTGCCGCATGAGTTTGCGCACTATCTGTTTGTCGACCGGGCTCAGGGGGAGGCGCTGTTGACCGGAGGGCTCGACCTGAGCAACCCCGAAGCCTTGTCGCAGTTCTACATCGCCAACTCGCGACGGCTGAGCATGGCGAGCAAGATCTTGTTCCCCATCCCCAACCGCCGTCTATCGAAACGCCTGTACCGCCTCATGGCACCGACGCTCATCATATGGGGTAGACAAGATCGCCTCATTCCTCCCGTCTACGCCGAGCGCTTCCGCGCGCTCATTCCGCACGCGGAGTTGCTCTTCATCGACCAGGCGGCTCACATGGTCCCCTACGAGCAGCCGATCGAGTTTGTCGCCGCCGTCTCCCACTTCCTCGGTTGAGGCCCCATCGGCTATCGTGCAGCGTTCGGGGCACCTTGAGGTGTCCCTTGCGCTCCTTGCACAATCCTGCGATACCGGGCACAGTAGCGGCACTCCCTGCGGCTGCCGACGCGGGGAGGAGGAACACAAAGAGTGCTGCTGCCACAGGAGGCTCCATGCCCGTGCACGACGACTTATCCGCCCCGGAGGTGATCGCCGACCCTTACCCCTATTTTCATCAACTGCGCGCCGAAGATCCGGTGCACTGGAACCCGAAGTGGGGCGGGTGGATCCTCACCCGTTACGACGACGTGCAGTGGGCGTTTCAGGATCGGCGCCTCTCTGCCGACCGCATGACCCCATTCATGCGCGGGCTGCCGCCGCACGAAGCTGAGGAGTTGCGTCCGAGCTTCGACATCTTCTCCCGCTGGATGGTCTTTACCGATCCCCCGACTCACACACGCCTGCGCATGCTCGTCAACAAGGCCTTCACCCCGCGCCGGGTCGAGGGACTGCGGTCGCGTATTCAGGCGATCGTCGACGAACTGCTCGATGCCCTGAGCGACAGAAGACAGATCGAGTTGATTCGCGACTTCGCCTACATCCTGCCGGTCACGGTGATCGCCGAGTTGCTCGGCGTTCCCCCACACGATCGGGAACTGATCAAACGCTGCTCCGACGAGATTACGCTGTTTATTTTCGGCGCCATCGGGGTCGAGGACCGACGGCAACGAGCACAACACGCCCTCCTCGAACTGGTGGCTTACCTCCGCGGCATCATTGAAGCACGCCGTCGAGCGCCGCGCGACGACCTTATCAGTGCCTTGCTGGCGGCGAAAGAGCGGGACGATCTGCTGAGCGAGGAGGAGATCATCGCCACTTGCGTGCTGATTCTGTTCGGCGGTCATGAAACGACCACCAACCTGATCTCCAGCAGCGTGCTTGCCCTGCTGCGCCACCCCGACCAGATGCGGCTGCTCAGGGACAACCCACAACTGATTACCACGGCGGTAGAGGAGTTCCTCCGGTACGACGGACCGTCCAAGGCGATGGTCCGCTTCGCGCTGGAAGACTGCGAGCTGCGCGGCAAACAGATCCGTGCAGGGCAGCGTTTGTTGCTCGTGCAGTCAGCAGCCAACCGCGATCCGGAGCAGTTCCCCGACCCCGACCGACTCGACATCACGCGGCAGCCGAACCCCCACGTGGCATTCGGCTACGGTATCCATTTCTGCCTGGGAGCGCCGCTGGCCCGTCTCGAGACGCAGATCGCCATCAACACCATCCTCCGTCGTCTGCCTGGCCTGCGGTTGGCAACCGAGCACTTGGAATGGCATCCCACGATCGTGAGCCGCGCGCTCACGGCCTTGCCGGTCGCTTTCTAGACGCCCCGGGAACACGCAAGAGGGGTGTGGCATGCGTCGCCTCCGTATCTCCGTCGACCGCGCCAAATGTGTCGCCTCGACTCTGTGCGTTCACACCGCCCCGGCGGTCTTCGCCCTCGACGCTACCGGGAAGTCCTCGGTCGTGAACCCTGCGGGGGACACGGAAGAGCACATCCTGGCAGCCGCGGAAGGCTGCCCCGTCTCCGCGATCGTCGTCGAAGATGCCGACACTGGCGAGCGGCTGTTCCCCTAGGCCGCCTCGCGGCATCGGCGGCCCCCCGGGTCGTGTTGGGCTATAATTCGCCCCGCCACACAGAGGTATTGGAGACAAATACCGCTTTGCGCCCCTGCCAGCCATACTCCCGCGCGACCGTGCGCGCGGCCTGCATCATTTCCTCCGTCGTCTGGGTTGCTGCCGGCAGGAGCAAAGGGATCACTCCCCGCACGAGCGCCAGCCGCCGATAGGTATCCGGGCGCGGAGTCGTGGCCAGGATGGGTGACACCGGCCGGTATTTGGCCACGAACCGCGCTGTCGCCCCTTCCCGAGTGAGCGTCACAATCGCCTCTGCCCCCAATCGTGCGGCCAATTGACAGGCCACCTGCGCCAAGGCTTCTTCTTCCGTCGGCAGTGGGCCGCTCTCGGGCTCCTCCTCTCGCAGGGTAGTCAGGCGTAATCCGGCGCTCTCCGTTTCGGCGATGATCTCCGCCATGGTTTGCACCGCCCGGATGGGATACCGCCCCACTGTGGTTTCATCGGACAGCATCACTGCATCGCTCCCGTCGATGACGGCATTGGCTACATCCGTCACTTCTGCGCGGGTAGGACGGGGAGAGTCGACCATCGAATATAACATCTGGGTGGCGGTGATCACCGGCTTCGCACGCCGATTGGCCTTGGCGATCAACTGTTTCTGCACCATCGGCACGCGGGCAAAGGGAGTTTCGATGCTGAGATCACCACGGGCAATCATGATCCCGTCCGCCTCGGCGAGAATATCGTCAAAGTGCTGTAAAGCGGCCTGGGTCTCGATCTTTGCGATCAGGGGGATACTGCCCCCCAGTCTTTCGACCTCCCGCCGAGCCGTGCGCATGTCCTCCACGGTGCGCACAAACGAGACTCCGATGTAATCGACCCCCTGCTCCACACCGAAGCGGAGATCGTCCAAATCTTTTTCCCGAAAAATCGGCAAGCCGAACAGTCCAGAGGGACAGTTCACCCCCTTGCGTCCACTCAACACCCCACCCACCACGACCCGACAGACGATATCCTCCCCCACCACCTGCTCCACCTCCAGCTCGATCGCACCGTCGGCCAGCAACAAGGTGTCGCCCGCCTTGACCTCACGCGCAAGCAGAGGATAGGAGACAGAGACCTCGTGCTGATTGCCCACGATCGGTCGGGGAGTGAGGGTAAAGCGGTCGCCCACGCGGAGCTCTACCGTTCCTGTAGCAAAAGAGCCGATGCGTACTTTGGGACCGGCCAAATCCTGCAGGATGGCGACGGCGACTTTGAGCTCATCTGCCAAACGACGGAGACGGGCAATGACCTGCCCATGTTCAGGGTAACTGCCGTGGGAGAAGTTGAGACGGGCGACGTCCATCCCTGCCAGGATAAGGGCGCGCAATTGCTCCTCCGCCGCCGTGGCCGGACCGATGGTACAGACGATTTTCGTTTTTTGTTCGATGAGCCGGGGGTGCACTATCTTCTCTGTAACTGCTCCGCGACTGCCTGGCTGGCCCGGGCCACGGCTTCGGGATCGCCCAGATAAAAGTGGCGGATGGGGCGGAGGTCGTCGTCCAGCTCATAGACGAGCGGGATACCGGTCGGAATATTCAGCTCGACAATGTCGGCGTCGGACACTGCATCGAGATATTTCACCAGGGCCCGCAGACTGTTGCCGTGGGCAGCGATCAGCACTCGTTCCCCCGCCCGCAGCGCCGGTGCGATCGTCTCGTGCCAGTACGGGAGGAAACGCGCCACCGTATCCTTCAAACATTCTGTGAGGGGCAGCTCCTCAGGCCGCAGGTTGGCGTAGCGCGGGTCATATTTGGGGTGGCGCGGGTCATCTGGAGTCAGCGCGGGCGGCGGCACATCATAACTGCGACGCCACAGCTGGGTTTGGGCCAAGCCGTAGCGCTCGGCGGTCTCGGCCTTGTTGAGCCCTTGCAGCGCACCGTAGTGCCGCTCGTTGAGGCGCCAGGTCAGGTACACAGGAATCCACATGAGGTCCATTTCCTCCAGCACGATCCAGAGCGTCTTGATCGCCCGTTTCAGCACGGAGGTGTAGGCCACGTCGAAGCGATACCCTTCGCGCAACAGCATGCGTCCAGCCTCGCGGGCCTCTTCCATCCCACGTTCGCTGAGCCCGACGTCGGTCCAGCCGGTAAAGCGGTTCTCCTTGTTCCAGATGCTCTCGCCGTGACGGAGCAATACCAGTGTCTTCATCTCTCCTTCTCCCTGCAAAGCGGGTTGCTGCCGAGCTCTCCGGCCATCCCTCTAGCGCTCGAAGGCCGCCCGACCGGCAAAGCGCGCCTGACTCCCCAGCTGCCGTTCGATGCGCAGCAACTGATTGAACTTCGCCACCCGATCCGTCCGGCAGCCGGAGCCGGTTTTGATCAACCCTGCCGTGGTCGCGACCGCCAGATCGGCAATGGTCGTGTCCTCGCTCTCGCCGGAGCGGTGCGAAATAAAACACTTATAGTGATGCTGCTTGGCGAGTTCGATGGTGTCGAGGGTTTCGGTGACGGTGCCGATCTGGTTGAGTTTCACCAGCACCGCATTGGCCACCCCCGCCGCGATGCCCTGCCGCAGCAGCCGGGGGTTGGTACAAAAGAGGTCATCGCCGACCAGGAGGATCTTCGCTCCTAAGGCAGCGGTCAGCTCTTTCCACCCCTCCCAATCATTCTCGGCCATGCCGTCTTCGAGGGAGACGATCGGATACTGCCGCACCCACGACACCCAGAGGGCCACCATCTCTGCTGCGGATTTGCGCGACTGGTCCGACTTGAAGAAGCGGTACGCGCCGTCGTCCCACATTTCACTCGTGGCTGGATCGAGGCAAAGGGAGATATCTTCACCAGGTTTGTAGCCGGCCTTGGTGATCGCCTCGAGGATTACTTCGATCGCTTCCTCATTCGCCCGCAGGTCAGGGGCGAAGCCCCCCTCGTCACCCACGGCGGTACTGTAGCCTTTCGCCTGCAGGACTCCTTTGAGAGCATGAAAGGTTTCGATGCCCATGCGGATCGCCTCGGCAAAAGAAGACGCACGATGCGGGGCGATCATGAACTCTTGAAAGTCCACCGTATTGTCGGCGTGCTTGCCGCCGTTGATCACGTTCATACAGGGCACGGGGAGGAGCGCCGCGTTGGCTCCACCCAGGTAGCGGTAGAGCGGCAGGCGGTGGGCACGGGCCGCCGCGCGTGCCACGGCCAGTGAGACCGACAGGATGGCATTCGCCCCGAGCTTCGCCTTCGTCGGCGTGCCGTCCAGGGCGATCATCCGTTGATCGATCGCGCGCTGGTCGGTGACGTCCATACCGACTAATGCCGGAGAAATAATGGAATTCACATTGTCCACGGCCCGTAAGACGCCCTTTCCGCCGTAGCGCCGCGTATCGCCGTCCCGCAGCTCGACCGCCTCCTTCTCACCGGTCGAGGCGCCCGAGGGCACGATAGCCGAGGCAGTCGTGCCGTCGTCGAGCACGACCTCGCTCTCGACCGTCGGATTTCCGCGCGAGTCTAACACTTCGTGAGCGCTCACCTTGGCAATGCGCATGTTCCCTCCTCCTCTGCCTCACCGACCCGCTACTGGCTTTGTGCCGGGTCTCGGCGATAGCGCAGCACTCGGACATGTTCGAGGGTGACAAGTCCTTCAGCAACCATCTGATCGAGCACGGGCAAGAAGGCAGAAATCTTGTCGGGGCTTTCAACGATCTCGACGACTATCGGCAAGTCCGTCGACAGCTCCAACAAGCGGTTGGTATGCACGCGACTGTGCGCGCCAAACCCCATCCCCCCGCGGAGGACCGTCGCGCCTGTCATACCCAGATCTCGCGCCTTTAACACCAGAGCGCGGTAGAGGGGCATGCCTTCCCACACATCCGCTTCCCCGATGAAGATGCGCAACAAAATACCTTCCTCGCTCAACCGCATCATTGGGAAGTCCTCTGCACCAGGCACAAACGCAAAGGCCGGCACACTGCTCGGCACCTGCAGGGGGGAAGTCGTCCGTTCGGCCCTCATCCCCCGTTCACGGTATACCAGGACGTGGGCACGTTCCAGCGTCGCCATCCCCACGGGCACCAGCTGCGCAACGACGGCAAGGAATGCGCCGACGGCCGGCGCTGTATCCACACACTCCACAATCACCGGCACGTGCTCCACCAATGCCCATGGCCGCGGCTGCAACAACTGTCCCCCCAGGTCCAGGCCGAGGATGCCCCGCAGGAGAGTCGCCCCGGCCATCCCCTGCCGTCGCGCCGCGTGGACGAGCGCCTCGGCCGCCGCACCCCACCCGACTTTGTCGGTGCTCCTGAGGTAGACTCGCAGCAGCACTTGCTCGCCTTCGAGTTTCATCCGGCGCTTCCTCACACCAGCCGTGCAGCCAGGATGCCGAGCCGGACCCCTATCACGCTCAGCAAGACACTGAGGAACACATAGGTCATCGCCGCCAGTCCGTCCCCATCGCGTAACAAGCCGTGCGATTCATACGCAAAAGTGGAAAAGGTAGTAAACGAGCCGGTGAAACCGACAGCGACCATAAGGCGCAAGTCATCAGGACGCAGCCACACGCCGTCACCGATCCGTTCGGCGAGCACGGTGAGAAACCAGCCGAGAAAAAAGCTGCCTGCGATGTTGATGAGAAAGGTGGCGACCGGAAACACCGTCCCACAGAGGCGCCCGACGACAACGGCGAATCCCCAGCGAGCGATCCCACCACACGCAGACCCCAGCGCTACCAGCCCCAGTTGGACAAGCCATCGCATCGGTACGCTCTCCTCGCCCCCTGCTGTACTCGCGACGATCCTGCTCCCCGTGGGTAGCGCGAATGCCCCCACGCCACCTCTCAGGTGCAGGACCTGCACGTCATCTGTCGTCATTTGACCGATCCTGCAGCACGGCCACGCCCGGCAACACTTTTCCTTCCAGGAACTCCAACGATGCGCCACCACCGGTCGAGATATGGGTCATGCGCTCTGCCACCCCGGCCTGTTCGGCCGCCGCTGCCGAGTCGCCGCCGCCGACGATTGTCGTCGCACCAGGCAGCTCCGCCAGGGCACGCGCGATGGCAAAGGTTCCCTCGGCAAACGGGGCCAGCTCGAACACTCCCATCGGCCCATTCCACACCACGGTCCGGGCGCCGTGGAGCGCCCGCGTGAAGTGGGCGACCGTCTGGGGACCGATATCCAAAATACGCCACCCGTGCGGTACCGCATCAACGCTTACCGCGCGCCGTTGCGCATCGGCAGCGAAACGGTCGGCAATCACCACATCGATCGGGAGCACGAGCCTGGATCCTCCCTGATGCAGAAGCGTTTGCGCGACTTCCAACTTGTCGTTCTCCACCAGCGAGTCTCCCACCTCTCTGCCCTGCGCTTTGAGGAAGGTATTGGCCATGCCTCCGCCGATCAGCAGGGTGTCGACCTTGCCCAGGAGGTTCTCGATCACCGCGATCTTGTCAGACACTTTGGCGCCGCCCAGAATCGCGACGAACGGTCGTGCCGGTGCCGCGAGCGCCTGGCCGAGGAACTTTAACTCCTTCTCCATGAGGAAGCCAGCGACCGCTGGGAGCCAGGCCGCCACCCCGGCGGTCGAAGCGTGTGCGCGGTGTGCCGCACCGAAGGCATCGTTGACGTACACCTCGGCGAGGGTGGCAAGGGCACGCGCGAAGCCCTCCTCATTGGCCTCTTCCTCTGCATGAAACCGCAGGTTCTCCAGCAGCACGAGTTCGCCGGGACGGAGCGCGGCCACAAGCGCTTCGACCTGTGGGCCGACACAGTCTGGAGCCAACGGCACCGGCTGCTGCAGCAGCTGGCTGAGTCGCTCAGCCACCGGGCGCAAACTGTGCTGGGGATCCGGTTTTCCCTTGGGCCGACCGAGATGGGAGCAGAGGATCGTCTTCGCTCCCTGTGCTACCAGGTACTGGATCGTCGGCAGGGCAGCGCGGATCCGTGTGTCATCGGCGACCCTGCCGTTCTCCAGCGGCACGTTGAAATCTACCCGGACCAACACACGCTTGCCCGCGACGGCGATATCACGAACCGTTTTCTTATTCATGGTCACAGTCCCCGGGTGGCCACATAGTGCACGAGATCGGCCACGCGCATCGAATAGCCCCACTCGTTGTCGTACCAGGAGACCACCTTGGCCAAGTTCCCACCGATCACGAGGGTATCGAGCGCGCTGAAGATCGACGAGTGCGGATCCCCTTTGAGGTCGCTCGACACCAGCGGCTCCTCGCTGTACGCGAGAATCCCTCTCATCGGTCCTTCCGCGTACTCTTTGACGCTGGCGTTGATCTGCTCGACCGTCGCGTTCTTCGACAGCACGGCGGTAAAATCGATCACCGACACGGTCGAGGTCGGCACACGGAAGGCCATACCGGTAAATTTGCCTTTCAGCTCCGGGATGACCAGGCCGACAGCTTTCGCCGCACCGGTTTCCGACGGAACGATATTCATAGCGGCGGCACGGGCGTCACGCGGGTCGGGGGCCTCGAGATCGAGCAGTCGCTGGGAGTTGGTGTAGGCGTGGACCGTGGTCAAAATCCCCTTCTCGATGCCGAAGCGATCGAAGAGGACCTTGGCGACCGGCGCCAGCCCGTTGGTCGTACACGAGGCGTTGGAGATAATGTGATGGCGGCCAGGGTCGTACATTTTCTCGTTGACACCGAGAACGATAGTGATGTCTTCGTCCTTGGCCGGTGCGGTGATGATCACCTTTTTTGCTCCTGCCTCGAGGTGCAGCTGCGCCTTCTCCCGCGCGCGAAAGAGGCCGGTCGACTCCACGACAATATCGACCCCGAGTTTTTGCCAGGGCAGTTTTGCTGGATCACGCTCGGCGAGCACCTTGACTTCATCACCGTTGGCGACAAAGCCATCCTCGCGCGGGATCACCTCGCCCGGAAAACGGCCGTAGTTGGTATCGTACTTGAGCAGATGGGTCATGATTTTCAGGTTGCCGACGTCGTTGACCGCCACCACATCGATTTCGCTGTCGTAGCGGTCGCGTATCGCCCTGTACACTTGACGGCCGATACGTCCAAAGCCGTTGATCCCAACTCTGATCGCCATAGAGCTACCTCCTTCTCGAGATCACTGTACCAGTATACAGGATAGAGTAGAAGGTTTTCACACAAAATGCATGGGGGCCTCGTGAAAGGAACACGAGGAGAAGATCGCAGCAGCTAGCAGCCTTTCTGCCAGCACCCGCGAAAGACACGTTAGATGCAGGAGGGACGAGAAGTGCACTACGCCGCTTCAGGGAGATCCGGCGGTGGTGCCGGGCGCTCGGCGGTCTTTTTGGCCTGACGCTGCAGCCACCACGTATCATGGATCGCCGTCGCGACCGCGAGACCGAGCACGCACAGACCTACGATCAGCCACATGCCGATGAAGAGCGGGGCGAAGTCAGCCGTCATGTCCATCCCGGATGGCGCACCATTCGGGAATCCAGACAGTGGGGGAGCATGAAACATCATGAGCATTGACCTCCTGTTCCTATCGACCCCGTACCGAGGACGATATGAAATGCGAGAAGAAAACGGTTGCGGAAACCTCACGTTCTGTGAGCTCCACTGAATCTCCCTCTCGTCGTCTGTCACCCTACCAAAGCTCCACCGCCGCCGAAAGCCAATTCGCCGAAAATTCACGCAATCTTCACGTGTGCATTACACCCTCGGCGGGAGCCTTCCATCCAGTGGAACGCTTGCAGGAGCGATGCCAGCTGACCGTCGGGGTGGGGTGGGAAAATCTGGCGTGTTTGCGCCCAGCTCTTTTTTGCGACGCTCGACCAGCTCGCCGCGCTGCTGCACGAGCACCACAGCTGCTGCGCCACAGCCATGCGCGGCAGGTGCGCGGGGTGGAATCAGCGAGAGGAGGAACAGGAGGAGACGCCCTCGCTCAGCCGGAGAGCGGCTCCCCCGTAGCAGAGAGGTTAGGCGGTGTGTTCGCGCACGAACTGACCGATCTTGTCGATCGCCTGCTGGCCCTCGGGAAGGATGGGCGCGAACAGATGCCAGACATGGATCATTTCATCCCACACCTCGAGGCTGACCTTGACACCCGCCGCTTTGGCCCGCTCGGCAACCCGGGTGGCGTCATCGAGGAGCGTCTCGGCGTCACCGACCTGGATGAGCAGCGGAGGGAGTCCGCGGAAATCGGCATGCAAAGGAGCGGCAAGCGGGGTCTTGGGGTCTTTCCCCGCCAGGTACAGCTTGGCCATATTGAGGAGCATCTCCTTCTGCACGATCGGGTCGGCCTGTGCTCGCGTGGTCATCGACGCACCGGTCCCTTCCATATCCGTCCAGGGGGAAAGACACACACCGGCTGCCGGCAGAGGATCCTTGGCATCGCGCAGGGCCAGCAGGGTGGCTAACGTCAACCCTCCGCCAGCGGAATCGCCGGCGATGACGATGCGGTTGGGTTTTATCCCCTGGGCCAAGAGCCAGCGGTACGCTGCGGTGGCATCTTCGACGGCTGCAGGGAAAGGGTGCTCGGGAGCGAGGCGGTAATCCAACACCAGCACTCGCGCGCCTGCTGCACGCGACAGCCGTGCGGCCAGTTCGCGGTGAGTGTTGATCGAGCCCATGACATACCCGCCGCCGTGGAGGTAGAGTATCACGCGATCCTCCGCCGCACCTGGAGCAGCAACCCACTCTGCGCGCACGCTGCCAGCAGTCACTGGAGTGCAGGTCGTCTCCGCCGCCGAGGGAAACATCGACATCTCTTCCATCACCGCGCGCATGGCCTGGATGTCCTTCGCCTGTGCCATCTTCTCGCCCAACGCTTTGAACCCTGCGATCACAGTCTGCAGTTGCGGACTCGCCATACGACACCTCCTTAAGATTTGTTCACGCGCCCGGCGCGTGCTGTCTCTCGCTCATAGACCAGGGCGGCACCGGAGGAAAGCCCCCGGTGCTGGCCCCTCGTACGACACCGAATGATAACCCCTGCTCGAAGCACGGCCGCAGACGTACGGTTCAGCGCGGGATTCCTCAGCAGGAGAGGTTAAGCAGAAGAGCGCTGCAACCTGCGAACCTCTTCCCTGGTTTTTTCTCCTTCCTGGGAGATACGGTCTGCCAACCGCTCGAGCACCTGGGCAAGAAACTCGCGCATGTCCTTGTTTTGCGCGGCCATGAACTCCCGCATGTCTTTGTTTTGTGCGGCGATGAATTCCCGCATGTCCTCCCGCATCTCGCGGGTCTCCGCGGCGATGAACTCCCGCATGTCCTCCCGCATCTCGCGGGTCTGCACGGCCATGAACTCCCGCATGTCCCTGTTTTGTGCG
>JANWXO010000006.1 GCA_025057295.1 Candidatus Binatia bacterium
CGTTTACCGTTGAATTTGGGCATTGTGCTCGATCGCAGTGGGTCGATGTACGACGAAAAACGCCTCGACTATGTGATCGAAGCAGTAAAATATCTGGTTCAGCACCTCGGTCCTGAGGATCGGGCTGCTATTGTA
This sequence comes from Candidatus Binatia bacterium, assembly GCA_025057295.1. GTDB lineage: Bacteria > Desulfobacterota > Binatia > Bin18 > Bin18 > JANWXO01. The sequence goes on from JANWXO010000006.1 coordinate 136, forward strand.
GCGTTCGCCGATAAAGCTGCGGTTGTGGCGACTGCCGATCAACTCCTGCAGGATAAAGGGCGTGTGTTGCGTGCCATTGATGACCTCGATCTTTTAGAGATCGGCGGTGGAACGCAAATGGCGCTGGGAATGGAGGCTGCACTGGCAGAGGTAGAAAAAAATTACTCGCCAAACCGCTTGAACCGCCTCTTGCTCCTCACTGATGGGCAGACCTACGAGGAGCGCAGATGCTTGGACTTGGCTCGCCACCATCGTGACCGCATATCCTGTAGCACCCTAGGGGTCGGGATCGAGTTTAACGAAAAGCTGCTCATGGAAATGGCAGAAGCGAGCGGGGCGAATTACCACTTCATTGGCGACCCAGCCTCGATTCCGGATATCTTCTCCCGTGAGCTTGCAGGGCTGCGCAATATAGCGCTGACGAATGCGCGCCTCGAGGTACGGCTCAGCGCAGGGGTGCAGGTGAAGGAGGTTTTTCGCGCCAGCCCGCAAATCTATGCGGTGAAAGAGGCAACGCCAGATGCCCAGCGTGCCTTGACCGTGCCTCTCGGGGATTTGGAGGCGGGAGTGCCGAGCGCGGCTCTGCTCGTTTTAGTTTTACCCCCGCGCAAGCCAGGGCGGGTCCGTATTGCGCAGGCGACGCTTTGCTACGACACCCCGGAGGTGAAGGGGCTGCGCGAAAATACCGAGGCGGTCGTCGAGTACACCCTTGACCGCACAATGGTGGGGAAGGCCAATGCGTACGTTATGAACCTTGTTGATCAGGTGAGCATCGCCAAGCTGCAGAGTCAGGCCGAGGCTGCTCTGGCAGCAGGGAATGTCGAGCGAGCGACCCGCTTGCTTGGCAACGCTATTGCTGGCACCCAGCGCTTGGGGAATACCAAAGCCACGCAAGCCCTCGTGTCCCTGCAAAACGAGGTCAAGAAGACACAAAGCTTGGCTGGGCGGGCAGCGAAAACCCAACTGCTCACCGCGCAAGCCACGTTACGCAAAACGCAACTGCTCGATCCTGCGAGCGTCAGGGCTACGTTGCAGGAGTAAGAGTCGTCATTGTCCTAGCGCGCTGAAATAGAGCAAGGAGGTCGTGTCATGATCCGCTGTGCAGAGTGCGGCCACGAGAATATGGATGGTCTTGAATATTGTGATGCTTGTGGCGCAAAACTCTCCCTCTCGGCTGCTCCGACGGTCACGCCTGCGCCGGCGACATCTGAGAGTGCGGGGGCACCTGAACCGCCTCCGACCACTGCTGAAAGTGAAAGTGCTGCCCCACCAGCTCCTCAACCGGAAGCAGCGCCGGTGAGCGCTCCTGTGCAACCGTCCCCGGCCCCTGCAGCGATTCAAACCGCCAAGCTCATAATCGTCCGCGGTGGGACGGTAGGCAAGGTCTTTCCCTTACAAGTGGGGGATAATCTGATCGGTCGCTGGGACCCGGATTCAGGCGCCTTCCCCGACGTGGATCTGGAAGCGGATGATCCTGAGGCGCGCATCTCGCGCAAGCACGCGATCATTCGTGTCAGCGATAAAGTCGAGATCGAGGACATCGGGAGCCTGAACGGCACGTTTGTCAATCGTGGTCCTCGCCTTGAGCCCGGAACTCCTGTGACTCTCAAAGATGGCGATGAGATCATCGTCGGCAAAACCTTCTTTAAGCTCTCTTTGGTCTGAGCTGACTCGCTACTGCGGCGAGGACTGGGGTGGGAGATGAATGGTGAGTTGTTCTGCGACCATTCTCCTGCCAGAGAGGATACTCCGGTCATCTGCCCGGAGTGCGCTTCCGAGAATCCGGCCGAGGACACCTACTGTGTTGTCTGCGGTGCGGCATTGGCTGGTGATACTACCACACTCGTTCCGCTGGCGCTGGGAACGGTCCTTGCCGAGCGCTATGTGATCGAATCGGTGCACTCCTATGGCAGCGAGAACCGCTATGTAGGCCGACGGTGCGATGGGACCTCTGGGCGGGTGCTCGTACGCGAGCGCGAACGCGAGGAGGCTGCCCTGTGGCGTGCGCTCGTGACACGCGCGGCTAGCCTCGCGCATCCGGCTATTGTGGTGCCCGAGGACTATTTCGAGCTCGCCGAGCGCGGTTATCTCGTCTGTCCGGAAGTGCCAGGGATCCGTTTGACCGAGCGGATAGGACGGACCACCGAACGTGAGGCGGTGGCCTGGGGGGTACAACTCTGTCAGCTGCTGGGCTTTCTGCACCGGCACGAGCTGCTCTGTCTTGAGTTCCCGCCAGAGTGGCTGGTGCTGAGTCGCGAGGGACGTCTCTGCTTGACGCACCTCGACGTGTTGACCGGAAAGAGTTCAGCGCCCGAAGAGAGGATCCTCACCGATGGCTACGCTGCCCCCGAGACGTATAAAGCCACGGCTGTCGACGAGCGGTCCGAGGTCTTTGCCGTAGCGGCTCTCTTGTACACCCTGCTGGTCGGTAAACGTTTGCCGGTGGAGGGGTGGGCAGTGCAGCCTGAGCTGCCGGTTTTCTACCCAGACAAGGTGCTTTCTCCACGCCTGGAACGGGTCCTGCGCAAGGCGTTAGCGTACGATCCGCAGGAACGTTACGAGAGCGTCGAGGTGTTGAAGAAAACCCTGCTGGCCGTCAACCAGCATGTGCGCGTGCGCTCGGCCTGGCTCAGTGACGTTGGGGAAAAGCGCGACCATAACGAAGACGCGGTGTTGCTCAAGGAGTCGGTGCGGAGCACGGTTGCTGGGGCTGAATTCGTCGGACTCTACATCGTCTCTGATGGTATGGGTGGAGCCGCAGCAGGAGAGGTGGCGAGTGCGTTAGCAGTACAAACTATTGCTGAGCACGTTGAGCAGAGGTTCCCTCATGGATACGGGATGAGCGACGGAGAGCGGGAAGCATGTCTGCGCGAGGCGATCGTAGCCGCCAACGCGGCGATCTACGAATACGGCAAGGAGCATCGCGAATCTGCGGGCTTAGGGGCGACAGTGGTAGCTGCTCTGATCTGCGGATCTCGGTGCTCCCTTGCCTGGGTTGGTGATAGTCGGGCGTATCTGTGGGAGCGTGGACACTTGCAGCAGCTGTCGCGCGATCATTCCCTCGTTGCCCGCTTGGTCGAGATCGGCCAAATCAGTCCGGCGGAGGCGCGGACCCATGAGCACCGGCATCTCCTCATTCGGTCTTTGGGCAGTAAGGAACACGTCGTGGTGGACTCCTTGAGCCATCCTCTTGCGCGTGGAACGAAACTGTTGCTCTGTAGCGATGGCTTGACCACCCATGTGGAGGACCAGGTTCTCAGCGATATTCTCAGTCGTCATCGTGATCCCGGCGACGCAGCGTTAGAGTTGGTCGTGGCGGCAAATGCAGGGGGAGGGAGCGATAACATTTCTGTGGTAGTGGTCTTTTACGAGTAACGCGGAGCCCGGCTATGCCCCGCAATGAGAATGGACAACTTGAGCCTGGCACCTTGCTTGCCGGGCGATATCGCATCGAACGGTTTCTCGCCGGCGGCGGCATGGGTCTCGTGTACCTCGCGCATGACCTGCGACTGGCAGACCGTCGCTGTGCCATCAAGGAAATTTTTGATCGCTTTACCAATACGGAGGAGCGTGCGCGGGCGATCGAATATTTTCACCGCGAGGCAGACACCCTCGCGCAACTCAAACACCCTTCGATTCCCGCCATTTTTGATCGCTTTGGGGAAGGCAATTGTCACTACCTCGTCATGGAGTTTGTCGAGGGCACGAACCTCGAAGAGGAGATCGCGGCCCAGGGAGGTGCGCTGGCGGAAGGGCGGGTCATCGACATTGCTCGTGAACTCTGCGACGTGCTTGCCTATCTGCACAGTTTCCGCCCGCCGATCATCTATCGGGACATGAAGCCGGGGAATGTGATCCTCACCCCCAGCGGTCGGGTCGTGCTCATTGACTTTGGTATCGCACGGATCTTCTCGCCGCAAGGCAAAGCAACATTAATCGGTACTCCCGGCTTTGCGCCCCCCGAGCAGTATAGTGGAACGGTCGATGAGCGCTCCGACATCTACAGCCTGGCGGCCACGTTGCACTATTTGCTCACCGGTCGTGATCCCGAAAAGAACCCTCCGTTTTCGTTCCCTCCCGTGCATGCTCTCAAACCTGATGCGTCGCCGTTTTTGGCCGGGGCGATTGACAAGGCCTTGTCCTACAAGATGGAGGAACGGCCGCCGAGCGCTACCGCCTTTAAGGAAATGCTCCTGTATGGGCGGGGGTTGGATGGAGCACGGGCGCAGGCTGCGGCGTCGAAAGCGGCAACCCAGCCTCTGGAACCCTTAGCAGTGCCGACGCTCGTGGCTCCAGCCCCACAGCGGCGCCGGAAAAGACGTTGGGCACGTGCGGTACTCCTCTTGGGCCTGGTCGTTGGGAGTGTCTATGGGGTATATACCCATCCCCAGCTGGTCGACCCTGAATATTTGATGCGGATCGGAGAACGTATCCCGTGGCAGCGTCTCGAGGCGGTCCTCCCGGAATGGGGGCGGACGCGGTTACGCACATTTGTGGAGAACCTGCCGTGGGAGCGTGAGAAGCGCTTGCGAGCGCTCCGGGCAGACCCTGTCGCAGTCGTCTCGTTGAAGATCCTGCATACCTCGCGCGATGGCACTCCGCTCCCTCAGCAGAAGGCCTCCTATAGAGAGGACGAGGTGCAATATCTCACCTGGGAAGCAGTGCTCAAAAATCGCCTTGCTGGTCTCGAAGGGGCAAAGTATGAGCTCGAAGGGCGGTTCTTCGATCCCGAAGGAGGGGTAGCGGGCAGGAGCGCTGCTGGACGCTTTGTGCGCCCAGAGGAGGAACAGGTCGAACTGCGAGGGATTACCTTGCTCGAAGGGTTGAAAGAGCGGGCGAAAGGGGATTACCAGTTCGAACTCTACCTTGGGGAACGGAAATTGGCCAGTCACACGGTGAGGATCGAGCCAACGCCAAAGGTAGAAGTCAAGCAAGAGCGACAGCCGGCAGAAGTGAAAGTTGCGGACGCTCACCCTCCTGTTACTATTCCGGTACCCTCCCCCCCGCCGGCAGCTGTAGAGGCAGAGCGGAAGCGGCTCGCTGAGGAGGCGAAACGCGTTGCGCTGATTCAGGAGCGGAGCAAGAAGCCGCTCGAACTCAAAACGATTCGCTTCGTCAATACCGACAAGCAGGGCAAACGGTTGTCTCAGCCGACCGACAGATTTAGCGCTTCAGAGGTGCGTTTTGTGGCTTGGGAGGCGGTCTTTCGCAATCGTTTATACGAGCTCACTCCTTCGTATCACCGGGTTGAGGCCACGTATTACGGACCGAATGGCCAACCGCTCGGGACTGTGCAGGATGGCAAGGAGGTCCCCGCAAACAGTGCCGAGGCGACCTTCACCGGCCGCATCGGCAATACCAAAGGCGGAGCGTTTGTCCCTGGTACCTACCGCGTCGATTTCTACGTCAACGGTTGGCCGTTATCGTCTAAAGAGTTTGTCGTGGAAGACGACCGCGATGTGGGACGCCTGTTGCGCCATCACGTTGGCAGTATGCTCGGCCTTGTGCCTGGACGCGAGGTCCCTCTGGAGATCACCTTCCGTCCCCGTGGGGACGGAAGCCTGCAAGGAGACTTGATCATCCACGAACCGGGGTATGGAGTGGCTCCGCTCGAAGGGCAGACGGATGGGTTCCGTATTGAGTTTCGCAGTCCTATCGGCCGGGAGACGTACCATTTTCAGGGATGGCGTGAAGAGGGCCGCCTGATCGGGACCTATACGGTCTCCCCCTCCGGGGCTGGTGGACGGTGGTCTGTACGGATTGGTGGCGGATCTGCGTCATAAGAGAGGGCTATGTGAGGTATGGAACTCTCGCGTGAGCGACTGGTGCTCTTCGCTGGAGCGGGTCTGCTGGGCGGGATCGCTGGATGGGCAGCTGCGGATCCCTTGGCAGCTGTGGGGAATGTCTATCTCCGTGCCCTCCTCCTCGGTGCTGTGATTGGTATTTTTGTCGGCGTCTTTATCAGTGCCATTGAGGGGCTGAGTGTCGGCCACAGAAATCAGACTTGGGAGGGCATCAAGCTGGGTTCGCTGGCTGGGTTTCTTGGTGGGGCGGGTGGACTGTGCCTGGGCGAGTTGGCATTTGGCATGTTTGGTGGTTTAGGGGGGAGGATTCTGGGCTGGAGCATCTTCGGGCTTGCTGTCGGATTGGGAGCGGGGTGGGTTGGGCGCTCGCCTGCGCGGCTGCGCAACGGCAGCCTCGGGGGTTGCTTGGGCGGGGCGATCGGCGGTGCCCTCTATCAGAGCGTCACCGCCTTATTCCCTCAAACCGCCGGACGTGGTGTCGCTCTGGCGTTGCTCGGCGCGGCGATTGGCCTGGGTATCGGGTTCGTCAGCGAGGTGCTCAAGCGAGGCTGGTTTATGGTGATCCGCTCGCAAAGCCGCAACGCACGGGAGGGAAAAGAGTACCCCTTGGTCAAAGCGAAGACGACGATCGGGCGCGCTGAAGAGAGCGATGTCGGTTTGTTCGGTGATCAGTCGGTTGCCAACCTGCATGCGGTTGTAGAACGGCAGAAAGGAAAATTTATCCTTTTGCGGGGCGAGGGGCTCGTGCGGGTCAACCACGTCCCTGTGACACAACCGGTCCAACTCAAGAACGGCGACCGCGTCGAGATCGGTGGGACCCTGTTGCTCTTCCGCGAACGGGCCGGGAAGGGCTCATACAGAACCTCATAGTGTTCAGCGTGCTGAGCGCGTCAGGCATGCTTGTCTCATAGAGCGGAAATCTGAGGAGAGAAAAACAGTGCGTTGGCGATATTACCCGTCAGAACTATCCCGCGCGAAAAAGCCGGATCTATACGTATCGATCTTCGCTGCACTGCTGTGGTATGGGCTCGTTGGCTTCGGTTCCTTCTTCCTGGGACTGACTCTGACCCGTGCAGCAGAAACGGTTGTGGTGTCGCTCACCAGTCCGCATCTGGATAATTTTGCCAATGGGGGAGCGGTGGGACTCTACTTTAGCGCCACCGACCGGCACGGCCAGCCGGTTGCTCAGTTGAGGCCGGAGAATGTGGAGGTACTGGAGGATGGACAGAAAGTGCAGGTGGTCGATTTTCGAGGGGAGGAGCAAGGACGGCCGGTGGATATCGTGGTGGTGTTCGACATCACCGAGAGTATGGGACCCTTTATCGAAGGAATGAAGGAGGCCACGATCGACTTTGCCGACCGCCTTGTAAAAGCGAATCGTGATTATCGCCTCGGGTTGGTGACCTTTGAGGACTACGTGACGCGGGACGATACGACCTTCACGCGGAGTGCGCGCGAGTTTAAGAGCTGGGTGGGGGCGCTGCAAGCTGCAGGCGGAGGGGATATCCCGGAGAACTCCCTGGACGCGCTGGAGGTGGCCAGCCGTTTTCCCTTTCGGCCCGAAGCGCAAGCTGTCATCATTCTGATTACCGATGCGCCCAACCATTTCCGTGGCGATGGATCGGAGAAGAACAATCCCTACGGGCGGGAAGTGACGCAACGGACGGCTGACGAGGTGCTGGAGGCCCTGCAACGGGCACGGGTGAGCGTCTACGCTGTCGCACCACCGCCGTTTGTGGCGCCCGACTTGCACAAGCTCGCGCGGGAGACGGGAGGGCGGCACTACAACATCGTCAGCGAGGGCAGACGTTTTCCAGAACTTATCGGTGAGATTGGGCGCTCGCTCGCTTCACAATACTTCCTGACCTACCTCAGCCCGCGGCCAGTCGAAGATGGCACCCGGCGAGAGATCACCCTCCGCATCACTCATCCCAACGGCGAGGGGGAGGCGCGTACCGCCTATCAAGTCCGCGGGGTTGGTGGTGCACGCGTCGTGGCCCCAAGCGCTGTTCCCGGTGTCCCGACTTCTGATGGGCTGATTACCTACCAATGGTGGAATGTGGTTATTCCGCTCCTTGCGGGCGCCTGCCTGCTCTTGTTAGCCCGGGTCCGCCTGAGCGAGCTCCCTGCCGAGATCCGCAGTCTGGTCAACCCGCTAACCGGATGGAGTGGTGGCGCAGCAGCGGCGGTCGCGCCAGAGAAACCTGCTCCCTATGCACGCTTGATCCGCCAAAGCTCCTTCGACCAGGTGCCTCGTGAAATCCCCTTGAGCCGGGACGAGATGGTCATTGGGCGTGGGGAGGAATGCGATGTGATTATTCCCCATGCGTCCGTTTCACGCGAGCATGCACGGGTGAAGAAATTACGGCCCGGTTACGTGCTGTTCGATTTGCAGAGCAAAAACGGCACCTATGTAAATGGCCGACCTATCGTCGAGAACCTCCTCAAGGATGGCATGCAGGTCCGGATCGGAGAAGTGGAGTTTGTATTCTATGGTCCACAATCCCCTTCCTGACCGATGGCAAACCACTGCGTCTTCACAACCGCACGCTGATGGTAAATCCATCGCGCAGCGGCACTAAGGTGGTGAAAAACTCTGGATCTGCCCAGACCATTTGCGTGAAGCGACGGATACCTACAGTAGAGGCAGCGGTATCCTCTTTGTCCACGACGCGGCCGAACCACAGCATGTTATCGACGATGAGAACCCCTCCTGGAGCGAGTTTGTCGCGAATCGCCGGAAACGCGTCCGGATATTGGTGTTTGTCAATGTCCATATACAGCAGATCGAACGGCCCGGGTGTTTGGTGTAGGACCTCGATGGCATCTCCGACGTGAAAACGGACCAAGTCGAGCAGACCGGCACGGCGGAAATACTCTTGCGCCTGCTCGCTATTCCTGCGGTCTCCGTCGGTGTGATGGATTTCCCCGCCGCCCAGGCGGTGGACCGCTTTCGCAAACCACATCGTCGAGTAACCGTAGCCGGATCCTAGCTCAAAGATGCGGGTCGCCTTGCGGATCAGGGTGATCTGGTAGAGAAAGCGACCGACGACCGGACCGATAATGGGGAAGTTCCGCTGTGCGGCCACTGCTTCCATCTCGGCAAGCAGAGGATCGTTATGGGTAGAGAGTTGTTCGATGTATGCCTTGATCTCGGGCTGCAGAAAAGCGGCGAAGTGCATCAGCTGCTCCATTCAGCGGTATAGTTCTTCGTCTGGCAAGGGTTGATCTGGGAGGCGGATATGGGGGTACAAGGAAGGGGTACCGTGCCGACCGAGGAGGAGAAAGTCAACCGGGAGAAAGGGCACGGGGACCTCCACACCCACGTAGGCGCTGCGCTGATCGCTGCCAAACGCTACGCGCGTACCGAGCAACTCCTTCGGTAAAGTCCCGCGCACATCCACGCCAGAACCCCCGACACTCCCTGACAGGTAGGGCAGGGTACGCCAACCGTTCTGTTCGTTCTTTTCGCGCTCACTGGTCAGTGTCAGATCGGTAGCCACCGCACCTTGGGCCAGCAGAGCGAGATCGCGCTTCCCCCGCGCCGCTGCCTGTTCGTACCCTTTTTCGCGGAACCGGAGCCAAAACCCCTCCCACGCTGCCTGTGGCACGGTGTAGATCTTTGTCCGTGGTCCGTGATCGCTCTGCAAACGTAAGGCGAGCTCTCCGCCCGGGAGCAGGGTAATGCCCTCCTCGCTCAGCTCAACATTGTTGGCATCCCCATCGAAGAGCTCGGGTTTTAACGCCAGGCCTCTAGGGCCGACAAGGTCAGGATTTTCTTGCAAGAAGGCTTTGCTCAAGCGCAGGCCCCGGTTTTCAGGGAGCTGCAGCGCGCGCAGCTGAGACGTTGCCTGTCGCGCCGCTTTGGTATTGGGATAGTGCTGCAGCAAAGTCCGCAGGTAGGATTCCTTCTGCCCGTGGTGCTGGCTCTGGTGAGCCAGCTGGAGGAGCGCTTCACCAGCTCGCTCCTGCACGCGTTCCACCTCCTCGCTTTTGCCTGCCAGCTGGTAGTACGTGATCGCCTTGTCGAGCTGCCCCTCTTTTTCGTACGCGTTTGCGAGGACTTCGTAGACGTGTGGAGCGCGCTCCTCAGGAGGAGTGGCGCGCAGGTATTTTTCGCCTTCGGCAATGACTCGTTGTCGCGAGACGGGATTGCCGGTCAGAACGTGAAACAGCTTGGCGCTAGTTTGCACCAGAGTTAATACTCCGAACGTTGCCGCACCGACAAGACCTTCGGTCGCGACCTGGGTGCCGGCGACGATGAAATTGTCTTTGACGAAGCCACTGCCTGGCAGAATATACTTGAGAGTTTCCTTGTCGTGTTCCCACTGTGCTGCACGCAGGTTGGCAAGTGGGTCTTGGGGAGGAGGAGTGGCCTCTTTTTGCCGGACACTGGCCTCGACGCGGGCCAGCCCAGCACGAGCCGCGGGGGATGTTTCGTCGATCAAGAGCGCCAGGTGGTAATGAAAATTCGCGCTCCAATAATCCTGTTGTTGGAGCGCGGCCTCCGCACGGGCAAGCTCGGTCTCCAAGAGGGCGCGGTTGCGTCGTGTCTCGAGAGCAGCCACCTGCTTCTGTACCTCAGCCGCGCGAGGGTGTGCAGGGACACGACGCAGAAATTCCTTATAGAGAACAAGCGCCTTCCGTTCACGTGGGCTCGGGCCGTTGCTGTCGCTCCATTCGGAAAAGATCCCTTGTGTTGCCTCCGGGCGTGGACCGCGCGGGGTACCGAAAAGCAGGCTGCCAACGTCAAAGGTCGCCAACAGCCAGTTAAACTGCCGACCGAGACGGGTACGCTTGGCATCGGCAAGCAAGCGGTCGGCTTCTGCCAACAGCTCCTCTGGCGTCGCGTTCAATAGCTCCGTCTCTAATGGGTCTTGTGCTGCCCGCGCCTGCGGCAGGAGCGCCCGCACATGAGGCGTGACCCCGGTCTCTGGCTCTCCTCGGGCGGTCAGGGTGGCATCGTATTGCGACAGTTCCTGCACCTGTCTTTCTACTGCCGCAAAGTTTTGCAGATATGCATCGGTAATCGCATGAGCGACTTTCTTCCCCACCGCGTCCGGGAAGTAGCGGTCCGGCGGCTGTGGCGCGGTAAAGGGGGTGTAGGTAGGCAGGAAGTCGTTCAACGTGTGGGCCAGTGGGTCCGCAAACTCCTGGGCCGTAACCGGGGCGGTTGCCCACGAAAAGAGAAAGAGGCAAGGCAGAAGATATAGGAGGTTTGTCTTTCTCATAGAGACACATCCTTTTGAGCTCTCGAGCACTGCCACTTTAACGGCTTAACCGTCCAATTCTCGCCATGTAGGCCTGCAACGCTTCCAGTTTGCCCCGTGCCTCGTGCTTTTCCAGAGTTCCCTCTTCCTGAGCAACGACGGCGTAGAGGCGCAACGCTGCGCGGCCAAGTTCCTCAAACGTCAAGGGGTCGAACTGTAGACTCTGCGGATCGTGCTGGGCGACGTATTCCCGTGCCAGGGTGAAGTAGAAATCCCCGAACTGGATTTGATAGCGGGGACGATTCTTGCTTTCCTGGTGCTTGGTGATCAATTGGCTGTAGGCGAGCACGACACTTTCATTGCCGTCTTCGAGGCGGTGGCGGTTGAGTTCGAGGAAGGCGACTTTCGCATAATCTACTCGTTCTTCCTCTTCCCGCGCCAGGATCTCGTAGGGAGTCCCGTCGTATTGGTGCTGTAGTTCCTGCCACGCTGCGATTTGCTGGTCGAGAGCTTGCAGATAGGTCACCGGGGTCGGTGCGTCGATTGGGGTTTGTTTGAGAGCCTGAAAGCGGCTGAGCGCTTCTAGGGCTGTGGCTGCTTGTCGAGATAAGCCGTTCTGACTCTGGGAGACGAGACGGTAGTGCTCCATTGCCTGCTCGTAATTGCGTAACTTTTCATACGCCTGCCCACGCACGAAGGCGAGCAGGAACGGATCGCCTTGAGGGTGGGCTGTTTCGTACTCCTGTAAGCGAAGCAACGTGGCTTTGTACAGGTTCATGCCGGTCCCATCGTGCGGTGCAGGAAAACGATAGGTGTCGCGACTGGCGGCACGCTGCAGCACGGCGGCCAGCTGCTGAAGATCGACTGCGGCGTTCTGTGGGGGCGGGGAGGAGAAATCGGTCGTCTTGCGAGTAGGGGGAGGAGCCGAGATGCCAGAAGTCGGAGCAGTGCTCCTCGACGTGGACGGTGGAGGTGATGGTGCCGCGGAGGAAGAAGTCTCTCCCCGCCAGCGTGTCCCTGCACAGCTAGCGAGCACGACGACGGTCGTCACGCTCAAGAACACAACCCTAGCTGCTGGGGGAAGTCTTCTTGTTCCGCAAAACCAGCACATGCGTGATCGATCGGAAGGTATCGCTTCCTCACACGCCCCAAGCATCGACCACCCTGACGCGCTCAAACCTTAGAGCGAAAGCGCGACGGTGTCAAACCTCCCTCCTCCCTGTTTGCACCTCGAGGGCGACGAGTGCGCGCTCTTGTCTCCACCGCCGTCGCGCGTTATACGAATGCAGCAATGGCATCCACCCCGTCAGCCCTTGCGTTTCCTCGCCCGGAAGAGATTCTCGCCCGCCTAGAAAAAGACCCGCCCGTTCCCTTGTACCTTTTTTACGGGGATGAATCGTTCCTCATCGAACGGGCAATTGCGGTAGTGCGCCAGCGTCTGGGTCCCGCAGTTGCGGTCCGTGTATTCCACGCCGGGCAAGATGCAGTGACAGCAGTGCTGAACGTGTGGGGGGTCCCGTCTCTCTTTGCTCCCAGGACTTTAGTCGTGCTGAAAAACGTAGAGCAGCTCAAGGCCGCGGAAAGAGAACAGCTCGCTGCTGCAGCAGCTCGGTGCGATGCGACGCACCCCCTAGTCATGAGTGCGCAGGGACGGGTGGACCTGGAGCAAAGTGTCTTCGCCCTCTGTACCAAGAAGGGGGTAGCGGCAGAGTTCCGGCCGCTGTTGGCACAACAGGTACCGGCGTGGGCGCAGCGCCTAGCTCAGGAACGGGGAGTGCGCCTGCGTGAGGAAGCCGCCCATATGTTGAGCGAGTTGATCGGTCCAAACCTGTTTGCCCTGGCGGCAGAGATCGACAAGCTTGCAGCGTTTGTGTTTCCACAGCGCGAGATTCCTGCCGAAGCAGTGGAAGCCTGCACTGGCAGCCTGTCCCACCACACGGTTTTTGACCTCGCCGATGCAGTCGGGCAGCGCGATCGCCAGCGGGCGAGCCTACTGTTGCAACGAGTATTGGTTGATGAACGTGGAGGGGTGCCACTCTTGCATGCGCTTGTCGGGCATTTCCGACGACTCTGGCAGGTGAAAGAATTGGCCGAGGAGGGGGGAGCGGAAGGCCACATCGAGCGAGCTGTGGGAGTGCGAGGGAACCGTCTGCGAGCTCTGCGCGATCAGGCGCGTCTCTATACGCGGTCTGACCTGCAGCGGTTTTTCCACCGTACCGCTGTGCTGGACGTCAAGCTGAAATCCACCCGTACTCCCCCTCTAGCGTTATTGCAAGCGTTCATTTTGGAGATGTGCGAGCGGCCGAGATAACGAAGGAGAGAAGAGTGGAAGAGAAAGCCGCCAAAGCCACCGAAGTGCAACTCCGGTTTGCCTTTCTCACCGAGACCACTCCCGTCCCCCTTGCGCACGGAGAGCCTGCGCCTACTCTAGCGCTCGAGTCACGGCAGAGAGTGCGGCGTCCTCATGCCCATCCGCCACCGCAGACACTGGGAGAGGTGTTGACCACGGCGCACGCTGTGTTGTTGGAGGCTCCCCTTGCCGATGTCAATGCGCAGTTGCTCGTGCTCTTGGAATTTTGCGAAGCGGCACTGACGCGGGCACTCGATGTGGTCGCCCTGCGTCCCGGCATCCCGCTGTCAGACGAAGAGTACCGGAGCGTGCGAGGGATCGGGCATGCTCAGTGGTTGCTGGCAGAGGCCCACGGGAGCCGTGAGGCGATGCAAGAGCCGCCTCGTGCCAAGAGATCCAAGCGGACAAAGAGTGCGGTGTGAGAGGGAAACTCGAGCGGAGGAAACCAGGCTTCCCTTGTGCTATTGCCTGCTGGCGAGCAACTGCCCGAGTGTGTCTTTTAAGGGGAGCTCCTCACGGAGAGCGGCCAGGCTGTGGGCTACCGTTTCGATCCCATGGGTAATGACTTCGGGGTTGTCTGCACATTCCAATGCTTCGGCGAGTCGGATGCCGGCGAGGGTCAGTAATGGTTCGTGTCCGCCGGCTGTGTTGGCGGTGCTGAGGGAGAAGAAGCCATACTGGGTGGCACGAGTGTTATAGAGGTGCAAGAGATCGGCTTGGGTGTCGGCCAATTCTTCGGCGTCCTCCGGTGCACATGCACTCCGGGCAAAGGTCGGGATGATCGTCCCGACTAGTGCTGCCATAAACGAGTTCCGTAATAGCTGTGCAGCATGGGCAGGCAGCGCCACCTGAAACGCGGCTGCAGCGATGCGGTCGCAGGCGTGCAAAAGGATGATGAGCAACTCGGCAGTGGCGGCCTGAGACTTGAGGGCGCTCGTGAACGGGTCTTTTGCGAGTTCCTGAGCAACCGCTGTGCACGCCTGCAGGCGCTGCCAGGCGCGTGCCACTAAGTCGAGGAGCGCGTTACCGAGTTGCTGCACCGCCTGGACTGCGGGCGATTGTGTCGGATCGGGTTTCATGTAAGACACTGGCCATGGACCAATGAGGCTATTGCGCATGTTGCCGCAAACCCTCTCGGAGAGCAACCGGACACCAGCGATGGGGATGCAACAGGGGAAGGAAAGGTGCCGCCGTAAGCGGTCGCTCGCGCGCCGCGTCCGACTTGGCCGTTTCTTGATCGTGGCGCAGATGGTGGTCCGCATTTATGGTGGCTACAAGTTGATTCAGCTTTGGGGTCGGTTCGTCTCGGACAAGAACCTTGCTGCTCACTACGCCCGGCATCACCGCCGGAGTGCCGAGCTGATTTACCGTACTGCTCTGCGGCTCGAAGGATGGTTCGTCAAAGCGTGTCAGTTCATCGGTTCGCGGGCCGATATTTTGCCGCAGGAGTATATTGATGTGTTGTCGCGCCTGCACGACCGGGTACCCCCGCGGCCGTTTGCCGTCATACGACAGCGGGTAGAAGAAGAGCTGCGCAGGCCACTCGCCGCAGTCTTTGCATCCTTTACTCCTGAACCGATCGCTGCGGCGTCGCTCGCGCAAGTTCATGCCGCGACGCTCCATGATGGACGACGAGTAGCTGTAAAAGTCCAGTATCCCGATATCGCGGCTTTGGTAGAGCTGGATTTGCGCAACGTCGCGTTCTTTATTGACTGGTTGGCATGGTTGGAACCACGCTATGACTTCCGTTTCGTCATCCGCGAGCTGCAGCGCTATATTCCTTTAGAGCTCGATTTTCTCCGAGAAGGACGCAACGCTGAGCTGGTGAGCCGTAACTTCGCCGCCCGGGGTGACACACGGGTGGTTGTGCCACGCATTTACTGGCAATACACCACTCCACGGGTGTTGACGATGGAGTTCATGGAGGGGATCAAGATCACCGAGGTTGAGACACTGCGTCGTGCCGGGATCGATACCCGTGCGGTCGCGCAGCTGCTTACCGAGGTGTATTTGCAGCAGATCCTCTTGGACGGCCTCTTCCATGCTGACCCGCATCCGGGCAATCTCCTGGTGCAACCAGGGCCACGAATAGTCTTTTTGGACTTTGGCTTGACCAAAGATCTGCCCCCGGAGTTTCCCGCAGAGATGGCGCGTCTCGCCACAGCGATCGTCATGCAGGACGCGGATGCGATCGTTGCCTCCTTTCGCCGTCTGGGGTTCGTGACCAAAAACGGCAGCGCGGAGAGCTTGCTGGTCTTGGGAGAAGCGCTCCTGGGACATTCTGTCAAAGAGAATAAGGCGTATGCTGACCCGACGATGGTCGAGCACTTTAATCGAGAGCTGGCGCAAGCCTTGCGCAAGGATCCGATCGTCGAGGCCCCAAGCGATCTCGTACTTGTGGGCCGTGTCATGGGGCTGCTCAGCGGGGTGGGAAAACAACTCGGGTCGGAGGTGAATGTGTTCGCTACTTTATTGCCGTATCTGGTCAAATAAAAACCCCGACAGGGTAATCACCGGAGAGGTGTCCCGTTGGTGCGCACGGGCTGTCGGGGTTGCGGTGGTGCCTGGATGCCTCCAAGCGGCCACCCGAGAGCTTCTTGGGCACGTCGGCCTAGGAGGCCACCACCTCACAGATCACCGTAGTCGCGTGCATGCTGGATCACCTCCTTCCTCGGCGCACCCATCGCGGGTCCAGAAGCCGCTCAGCCAGGAACCGGCCGCCGAATTGCCGGCCCGAGGCCTGGTCCGCTCGCGTCCTGCCGGATTACAGGAATCGGAGCGCAAGGGGCCTGTGTCTACCCGACCAGCCTCGTCAGTGTACCCTGAAAATGCTTTTTGGTCTAGCGCGACGCGGAAAAGGAGCGACACCGACTCTGGCCTTGCGCAAAGACACCCTGAATCCTATATAGGGAACACGTTTTCTAGTGTATGCCATACTTTCACGCGCTTGCTGTTTTTGAAGTTCGAGAGTCTTCCGTAGAGGCGGTGGACCGTGCTATGACAGCGCTCCTCAAGGCTGTTCGCCACCCTCGGATCGTGTTCTACGAACATGATGTCGGTGGAGAGCTGGAGCTCTCTCCACCTGCTAAGGCGACCTATTTCCCGGTGTTTGCAGATTTCGATGTCGAAGCACAAAATGAGGAGCGAGCCGCAGACCTGGTAGAAGAGGTTCTGGAAGACCTGTCAACCGATACGGTGCAGTTTTTTGCTGTCGGGGTGACGCCGGGAGAGCGGCGGGTCGTACAGAAAGTCTCACCGGAGGAAACACGCAGACCTGAACCAGGGGGACGTGCAGAGCGTGGCGAGAAGAGGCGCCGGTCCCGCGGCCGCGGAAAGCAACGGCAAGCTCCGCAAGGGGCTGAGATGCTGCAAGAAGAAGCTCCTGTGTCCGCGGCGGAAGGAGAAGCTGCTGCACCTGGAACCTCGGCAGAAACACCTGTGGCCGCGGCACCCGAACCGGCTCGTGCGGAAGCTCAGCCCGTAGCGGGTGCCCACGCAGCTCCTCCCCAACCGGTGGGATCGGCTGAGGGAGAAATCCTTCTGCCGCCACGCAGTTCGCCGTCCATGCACGTCACCCTGTCTGTGTCGTTTCATGTGGCTGAATTGCTCCCGCAGTTTAACGGGTCAGCGCTGCCTGAGCAGCAGGAGCTGCTCGCCTTGGCCATGGCCGAGGCTCAACGTCGTTACCCTGAGCTGCCAGTTGGGCTCACTCCAGACTCTGAGCTTGTCGCTCATCCGTGGGGCGAGACCATCCTGACGCTGACGTGGCGCTATGACGTGCCGGTCCCTTCGGCTGTAGAAACCACACCGAGGGAGGAACAATGACGCTCCCACCCATGTTGGCTGAGTGTCGGGTGCTCGACTTTACCCAATACCTTGCTGGTCCAACTGTTACCCGGCTGATGGCAGAGATGGGCGCCTATATCATCAAGGTCGAACAAGCCCCCATGGGGGACCCCTCTCGCTTGCTGCCGGTGATCAAGAATGGCCGGAGCGCCTATTTCGTCCAGCAGAACCGTGGCAAGAAAAGCTTGTGCCTCGATTTCGACCGCCCTGAGGCCCTGGCGCTGCTGCATGAGCTGGTCACCACAGTCGATGTTGTGGTGGAAAACTACGGTCCGGGCGTGTTAGAGAAACGGCGCCTCGACTACGACTCGCTCAGGCGCATCAACCCTCGTATCATTATGGTGTCGATTTCTGCCTTTGGTCGTCAGAGTCCGCTCGCCCATAAGGTCGGCTATGATCTGATTGCCCAAGCGTTCTCCGGTATCATGCACATGACCGGTGCCCCGGACGGTCCGCCACAGTTCGTTGGCTTAGGAATGGCTGATGTCACCAGTGGAGTGCACGCATTCGCAGCGTTGGGCTACGCCTTGTATTACCGCGAGAAGACGGGCATCGGGCAGCGCATCGACATGGCCATGGTCGATGCCCTCTATCACATGCACGAGGTCAACGTGCAGGCGTACACGACGAGTGGTGGGCAATTCATCCCGGCCCGCTTTGGATCCCACCATCCGTTGATCTGCCCCTGTGGGACCTTCAAAGGTCCCCAAGGCTGGATCGTGATCTTAGTGCTGGATCGGCAATGGCCAAGCTTCGTACGCGCGATGGGAAAACCGGAATTGCTGGAGGACCCGCGCTTTGCAACGGGCGCAGACCGAGGGAAAAATCAGCGAGAGCTCATCGCACTGATCGAGGCGTGGTTGCAATCGTTTCCCAGCGACCAAGCGGCGCTGCAGGTGCTGGAGGAGTACCGCATTCCGTCCGCCCCGGTGTTGTCGGTCGTCGACACGCTGTCCCATCCCTACTTCCAGGCGCGCAAGATGGTGCGCACCGTGCCTGATCCCCTCCTGGGCGAGGTGACGATCCCGGGCTTTCCGCTCAAATATTCTGCGTTTCCTGACCTGCTCGAGTTGCAGGCGCCTTTACTTGGCGAACATAACGCCGAGGTGTTGCACAGGCAGTTGGGATACACCACCGAACAAGTTGCGCAGCTATACCATGCTGGTGTACTGTTTGCAGAACCCAAATAGGGCCCGGTGGGGCTACAGTTAGGGTCGGGCCAGGGGAAGTGCCGGTTGGGATACGAGGGACGCTGTGCAGAAAAGCGAGACGCGCATACTGACGACCCATGTGGGCAGTCTGCCGCGCAACCCGATCCTGACAGACTTGCTCTTGCGTCAGGAGCGGGGAGAGGCAATCGATCTCGGCGAACTCGAACGCCAAGCGGAAGCCGCTGTCCGCTACGTGGTGGAGAAGCAACTGGAGGCTGGGATTGACATCGGCAATGACGGCGAACAACCGCGCGTTGGCTTTCAAACCTACGTACCGCAGCGGATGCGCGGGTTCGGTGGGGAAAGCAAGCGCCCCACCCCGCAGGATCTGCGGGAGTTCCCTGGGTTCGCCAAGGTATTGCAGTCCCGTGGCATCATGCGGGCAAAAGTGTTCAACGCCCCCCAAGCGGTCGCTGCGGTACAGTACGAGGATCTGAGCGGGGTACAGCATGAGTGCTCCCTCTTCCGGCGGGTGACGGAGCAGCTTCCTCAGCACTTCACTGAGTGTTTCATGACTGCTGCAGCTCCTGGGATTATCGCGACCACGATGCTGAACGCCTATTACGATTCGCACGAGCGCTATGTCTTTGCACTGGCGGAGGAGATGAGGAAGGAGTACGAGTACATCCATGCGCAAGGCTTCATCCTGCAGCTCGACGCGCCGGACTTGGCGATGGAGCGCACGTTTTTATTCCAGGAGAAATCCCTTCGGGAATTTCAGCAGATTGTCGAGATGCACATCGCGGCGCTGAACACGGCGATCCGTAATATTCCGCCAGATCGGGTGCGACTGCACGTCTGCTGGGGGAACTACGACGGACCACATACCCACGATGTGCCGCTCGAGGCCATTCTTCCTCTCCTGTACCAGGCCAAGGTCGGGGCCCTCTCGCTAGAGATGGCGAACCCGCGCCACCAGCACGAATACAGGCTGTTCAAGACATATCCTTTGCCAGACGCGATGGTGCTGATCCCAGGTGTCATCGATTCGACTGTCAATTACGTGGAGCATCCAGAGGTTGTCGCCGACCGCATCTGTCAGGTGGTAGAGGCGGTGGGAGATCGGAGTCGAGTGATCGCGGGGACCGACTGCGGCTTTGGCACCTTTGCTGGTTGGGAGATGGTTGCCGAGGATGTTGTCTGGGCCAAGCTGCGGGCGTGTAGCGAAGGCGCACGCCTTGCCACCCAGCGCTTATGGGGATAGGGCAGATGCCTGACAGAGAGAAGCGAGGCGGTTGATCGGTTGTGCGTGACTCCTGCATCGTCTGCTCTTCAAAGCGGCGATGGCAGTGTGCTAGAGTAAGACCCGTGTCTGTGAGAACATTTCCTTCATTCCCTGAGACTGGCAAGCACTACTCCGCGGTGCAGAGGATTGGTCGATGCTGACGAGTTTGCTCGGGATCCTGCGCAAGATGCCAACACTCGTGCTCTTCGCGACGCTAGCGGTCATCCTCTATTTCACCCAGGGGGAGCAGCCTCCTGTAGAAGAAGGGCCAAAATTTCGCGATCCCGAGGAACGGAAGGAGCTGCAGCTGCCACGGGATCTCCCTCCTGGGACCAACCCCTCCGTCGTGGCGTGCGTGCAGAGAGTCGATTCCCAGCTCTCCAATGGCTTGTGGGCTGATATCTACTACGGCATGGAGGTGCGCCTCGATGGCAAGATGGTGACGGTGAAGGTCACCGAAAAATGGCAGGGTCTCTCCGAAGACAAGCGCAAAACGGTGACGAACCTGGTGGTGGACACCTGGGTGGAGAACGGCAAGGCACTCCAGGTGCTCCGGAGCAAAGAGGAACTGGAAGAAGTGGTGATCAAGCGTCTCCCGGACGATCAAACCGTTGCATCGTGGAAGCCTGCCACCGGCGTGCAGCTTTTCTCTCCACAACGAGAGGCGTAGCAAAAGCCACATGGACAGGGGGGTCTCCCTACCGCTTCCTACTGTTTCGCGAGAATCTACCCCCGTGGGCGAGTTTTTTACGATTCGTTGGCAGGACGGCGAAGTGGTCATGCTCGATCAGCGCTTGCTGCCGACGAGAGAGGTCTACCGTCGCTACCGTGACTACCGAGCCGTTGCGCGCGCGATCACGCGCATGGTGATCCGGGGGGCGCCCGCGATTGGTGTCGCTGCCGCTATGGGTATCGCTCTCGGAGCGCGGCAGTTGCAGCGGATTACCGATCCGGCCGCCTTTGAGCGGCTGTGTCAGCAATTTGCGGCGACGCGACCCACAGCGGTCAATCTCTTTTGGGCGATCGAGCGCATGCGACATGCATATGCACAGGTGCGTGCCTGTGGGCGGCGGGCGATCTGTGACCGCCTGACACAAGAAGCCCTAGCGATCTACGAGGAGGATGTCGCGGCCAACCGCCGCATGGGACAGTACGGTGCGACCTTGATTCCACCGGGAGCGACGGTCCTGACCCACTGCAATGCTGGGGCGCTGGCGACTGCTGGGTATGGAACCGCTTTGGGAGTGATCCGCGCGGCCTGGGAGCAGGGCAAGCAGATTGCGGTGATCGTGCCGGAGACACGGCCATTCCTACAAGGTGCGCGCCTGACGGCATGGGAACTCGTTAAGGAGGGCATCCCTGCGACTCTCGTCACCGACAGCATGGTGGGGTACTTCATGCAGAAAGGGAAGATCGACTGTGTCGTGGTTGGGACAGACCGGACAGCGGCGAACGGTGACGTCGCAAATAAAATCGGTACCTACACCACAGCGGTCCTCGCTGCACGGCATCGGGTGCCGTTTTATGTCGCCGCCCCAACCTCGTCGATCGACTTGCTCTGCCCAACCGGGGCGCAGATCCCGATCGAGGAGCGTGCAGCCCGCGAAGTGACCCATATTTTGCGACAGCAGATCGCCCCCGCAGGGGTTCGCGTGGCCAACCCGGCTTTTGATGTGACTCCCCATGAATTGGTGAGCGCCATTATCACGGAAGAGGGAATTGCGCGTGCCCCGTTTGCGCAAAGCTTACCGCTCCTGGTGCAAAAGGGGAAAAACAACAGGCAAAGACGAGAGATGGCTGTGACAGAACAGGCAGAAAGAACGGACGGTTAGCTGCTTTGCTGCGCCCGCCAGAGGATTTCTGCCACGAGCTGTCGATGAGTGAAGGCATCGATCGGTGGTTGTGGGTGTCGCGCTTGGCGGATGCGATGTTGGTGTTTGAGGGCAGAGAGCCGTTCTAGTGCTGCGGTCAGACGGTGGGACGAGAGCTCTCCGCGCTGGAGGGCTTCGACGCATGCCTCGCGTGCAGCGAGCGCGAGCTCGGCATGGTGACACAACAACAGGAGATCAGCTCCAGCTTTGAGTGCCGCGAGCGCAGCCTGGGTGATCGTGGAGTGTCGAGCAATCGCCCCCATCTCTAGATCGTCGCTCACCACTACCCCGCGAAAGCCAAGGGTATGGCGCAGTACCCCGCCGATGATGACGGGGGAAAGGGTGGCCGGAAACAGTGGATCGAGCGCTGGATAGAGGACATGCGCAGTCATCACCATTTCGAGCTGTTCGGCAATGGCGCAGCGGAAAGGGAAAAGGTCGATGCGTTCGATCTCGTCTTTGGGACGTTCATCCCGTGGTAGATCCTCGTGTGAATCTACCAGGGTCGCTCCATGACCAGGAAAGTGTTTGCCGCACGGAATCACGCCTGCCTCGCGCAGTCCACGTGCCAGTGCGCATCCTAGCTGGGCAACCTGCTGAGGGTCAGCAGCAAACGCGCGGTCACCAATAACGGTATTCCCCGTGTTGGTCAGGACGTCCAGGACCGGGGCAAAGTTAATATCGACCCCGACGCTCCGGAGTTCACACCCCATCGCGAAGCCCACCTGGTATGCGAGGGCGACCGACCCTGCCTGTCCCAGTAAACGGGCGGGGGGAAAGTGGGTAAAGGGTGGGGCCAGTCGATGCACTCGGCCTCCTTCGTGGTCAAGCGCGATGAAGGGGGGATTTTGCGGATCGAGAGAGTGCAGTTGCGCGCACAGCTGGGAGAGTGCGTCCGGATTGGTATAATTCCGCCGCAACAGGATGATGCCCCCCGGACGCAGGTCGTCCAGTAAGGAGCGTGTCTGATGGTCCAGCACCGGATGGGGGATGCCAACCATAAAGAGTTGGCCAATGTGCTCTCGGCCGTACACAGCAGGAATCATAGCAGCGGAGAGGTGGAGGAGAAAATCACTGCTTGGCACGGCCCCTACTGGACAAGCGGAAGAAAAGTGTGCTATCTGCTCGCCCGGTGATGTCCCACTCAGCCTCTCAGAAGGAAACGCAGAGGCTTTAGCAAGGTGAACCGAGACAAGCCGCGAGGCGGCGAAATGGCCGACCATACAGGAGGCTGGGAGACAGCGCCAGAAAGAAGACCGCTTGGATCCAGGCGATCGGACCAAGACGGACGGCAGTAGGCTGAGAGCGGCCAGCCGCGGAACCGCACAGCACGGGGTTATACAGGCTCTCTCCTTTGTCTCTCCTTGCCTGCCAAGCCCTCTGGTCCGGTGCCAAAGGAGGGCTTTTCATGCAGACCCGCGCGACGAAAGTGACGGTCCCAGAAATCCAGCGCCTGAAAGCTGTCGGGCAAAAGATCACGGCGTTGACAGCATACGACTACCCTTTTGCGCGCATCCTCGATGAATGTGGCATCGATATCTTACTGGTCGGTGATTCGGTCGCGACAGTCGTCCAGGGGATGGAGACGACGCTCCCCGTCACCATGGAAGAAATCGTCTATCACCTCAGGCTGGTCTCGCGGGCAAAACCACGTGCTCTGGTAGTAGGGGATATGCCCTTCCTCTCTTATCAGGCGGGCATCTGTGAAGCGATCGCCAATGCAGGACGGTTGCTCAAAGAGGGCGGGGCAGAGGCGGTAAAGCTCGAAGGTGGAGTCAATATCGCACGGGTGATAAAGGCGATTGTTAACGTCGATATTCCTGTGATGGCGCATATTGGCTTGACCCCGCAGTCGGTGCACCGTATGGGCGGATTTAAGGTGCAGGGAAAAAAGTCTGGTCGCCAGCCCGGTGCCCGCGAGCGCCTCCTCGAAGACGCTTACGCTGTGTGTGAAGCCGGGGCTTTTGCCGTCGTCTTGGAAGGAATACCGATGGACCTTGCTCAAGAGATTACCGAGAAGATTCCTATTCCTACGATCGGCATTGGCGCCGGTCCGTATTGTGATGGGCAAATCTTGGTCATCCACGATATTCTCGGGCTGACCGAACGTTTTGCCCCGAAGTTTGTCAAGCGCTATGCCGACGTGCGGGGGGTCATTGCCCACGCGGTGAGCACGTATATTAGCGAGGTGCGCAGCGGCGCATTTCCTTTGGATGAACATTCTTTTCACTAATAGGGGGGCCAGGAATAGGGGGGACAGGGCGGAGGAAGGGGAAGCAAGCCTCTGTTGGGACATGGGATATGGAAATCATCACCTCGATTCGCGAGATGCAGCGCTGGTCCGAGGCGCGGCGACGAGAGAGAAAAATCATCGCCTTCGTGCCGACCATGGGATTTCTGCACGAGGGGCACCTCAGCCTCGTGCGCGAGGGGAAGAGACGGGGAGATGTGGTCGTCGTGTCTATTTTTGTCAATCCCATTCAGTTCAATCAACCGTCAGACTTCGCTACCTATCCGCGCAACGTCGAGCAAGACCGACGGATGCTCGAGGCGATTGCCACCGACGTCCTCTTTCTTCCCGAGGCCGCAGAGATGTATCCACCCGGTTTCCAGACCACGGTCGAAGTGGAGACGGTGAGCCGACCGCTGTGCGGTGCGTTTCGTCCTGGTCATTTCCGCGGGGTCGCGACCGTGGTGACGAAGCTGTTCAATATCGTGAAGCCGCACCTGGCGCTCTTTGGCGAGAAGGATTTTCAGCAGTGCGTGGTGATTCGCCGTATGGTCCAAGATCTCAATTTCGATCTGGAGATCATAACCATGCCGACAGTCCGAGAACCTGACGGATTGGCGATGAGTTCCCGTAATGCCCGCCTCAGCCCGGCAGAGCGCCAAAGCAGTCTTTGCCTCTCGCGGGCGTTACGGAAGGCGCAGGAGGTGGTCCGTCAGGGAGAACGCCGTTCTGCCGTGATTTTGCAGGTGGTAAGAGACGAAATTGCCAAGGAACCACAGGTGCGCATCGAATATGCCACCCTTGCGAACCCTGAGACCTTGGAGGACGTTGCGGAGGTTGCTGGTCCGACCCTGCTCGCGCTCGCTGCCTGGGTGGGCGAGGTGCGGCTGATCGATAATTGTATCCTGCAGTAGGAGAGCACTCCTCACTACATCTCTAGCCTGCTCCCTTCTGCTTGTTAGGGCTTGGTTATGGCAAAACCTGCCACGGACGAGAAGACGGTTTGTGTCAACCGCAAAGCCCGGCACGACTACACTATTGAAGAGACATACGAGGCCGGGCTGGTGCTGACGGGTGGCGAGGTGAAATCCCTCCGCGAGGGACGGGCCAATTTAAAAGACAGCTATGCGCGCGTCGATAAAGGTGAGGCGTTTCTTCTCAACGCTCATATCGGCACGTATCAACCTGCGCATTATTTCAACGTGGACCCGACGCGGACCCGCAAATTGCTCATGCATAAGAGGGAGATTTTGCGTTTGATGGGCAAAGTGCGAGAACAGGGGTTGACCCTCATCCCGTTGCGCTTATACTTCAAACAGGGCCGTGCGAAAGTCGAGTTGGCCCTTGCTCGCGGGAAAAAGGTCTACGACAAACGTGCTGCTCTGCGTGAGCGTGAAGTCAAGCGAGATATTGCGCGGGCGCTGCGGCGGGGGAACACGTAGGAATGTATGGAAGCTCTTTCGTCCCTCCGTGTCGCGAGCTGTATGGGGGCGATCTGGGTTCGACGGGGGTTGGAAAGCCAAGGCTGCATGCCGGGATGCTGTCACGCCCGTAAAAGACAGCCTGCAAAATTAACTGCAGACAACGCTGAATACGCTCTGGCTGCCTAAGCGCGGCCGGCGCCTGGCTAGTTCGAGCCCGTAGGGCTGGCTGAGGCGACGCAAATCGGGATAGGTCCTGCATCAGGCCGAGGGAAGCAGGACCGAACTCCAACTCGGCTAGCGACGGCGCATCCTGCTCATGGGAGTCGCCGGGGCGAGAGAAAAACATGAGCTACGCATGTAGAAGCCTATGGGGGACCGCTCTCGGACGCGGGTTCGATTCCCGCCGCCTCCATCTTTCCATAGTACAGACACAGACCGTCCTGATTCCCGTTCCCGCACGACGGCATCCGTTGGGTCTTCTGGCTGGGAGGCTTCGCACCCCTCAGAGATGGCCTGAGATGGGGCGCTCCACTCCGGCGCGTGGCCGCACGGGCGCGGTTCTACCGCAAAGCGATGCTCCACTCCCAGCCGTATGTTCGCGCTACACGCCGAGGCAAGAGCGAGGATGCAGAGCTCCAGCGTCACGAACCGTAAAGTTCTTCAGCCGACAGCCGATTCCCAGATTCAGCTCGTAAATCAGTGTGGCAAAGGAGCCGATCTATGAATCTCAAACTGCTTCTCATCGTGCTGGCTGCGACATTCTTCTGGTCCACTACTGCATTTCCTGACTCTTTCGGCGCCAGATACGATTCCCAGTCAGGGAACTGGTACCACTGGCAGCGGAGTCCTTCTGGAGAGACCACGGTGAAGGGACATAACTTTTCTACCGGATCCTCTTGGACGACCACGATCGAACCAGATGGGGATATGAGAGGAAGAGATTCGCGCGGCAACTATTGGCGGTACAACGAAAGCACCGGTAGCTATTTCAACTTTGGCACGGGCGAGACCTGTATCGGCAAAGGATTCAGTCGGACATGTTCGGGCGGGAGGTAATCCAAAATATCGCCAACCGAGGAATGCCACTGCGGCCCTCGTACTCGAGCATCTTTCTGCGAGTCGCTCCGTTGCTGGTGCTCTTGTGTGTAGCGGCATGTACGAGCAGCTATCGATTTCGCACCGGCCCAGGCATGCACTCTCACGTTGCTCCCCTGGAAAATCGGGATCACAATCTCGTTTTTGCCTGCGGATCTGCAGGAATGGGGTGGACTTCGTGACAGGGAACTGTGTTTCCCCTGGGGGGGAACAAGTCAATCCCTACAACCTGTACCCTCCTTTTGTGGCACCACTCCCCAGCCCGTCACCAAGTGACACCATTATGCGGTGTCAGGGACGAGCCGTTGACTTTGTGACCGGCCGCTGTCTGTGAGCAGGCCACTGGCTTCTCCAGGTACATTCAAGATTTCCCTGCCTAGGCCGATTCTTGCCGGAGAAGGGGCAATGGAGGAGTGCCGATGACACGAGACTTACTTTTCATGAAGACTCTTGCAGCCGAAAATCCTTCCCTGGCAATGTGTTTCCACACCTTCTACGACACTGCTGAGGCCCGCGGGCTTGTCCTTACTCTTCCTGCCCGACCAGAAACCTGCTCGATCATGCTCAAGTCCAGGCCAGAGGAGGGAGGGCTGAACTTCGGCTGGTTCGGCTATCATCCTATGACCGGACTGCCGATCTTCCGTACCTACGGTATTGCCAAATATGGAGGTCAGGTGGGCGAAGAGTACTTGTACCGACTGGCCGCTCTGTTGCAGGCAGAGGTCTACCCGACAAAAAACCCCTTCTACATGACTGTGAAGCGAAAGGCAGACACTGGCTGGGTCTTCCTCTCTATCGAGGAAGTGCTTCGCGTCCAAGACCAGTGGCTCGCCCTGATCGAAGCCACCCGCGCACGGTTTGCCGCAGCCTAGTCAGAGAAGATCAGGGAATCTATGGGTGGTGTTTGTCTACATCGGCAGCACGTCATGAGAGGTGACCAGGGAAGAGGAGTGACATCTAGGTCACTCCCCTGATTGCACTGTTCCTTTTTCGACGGTGACTTACAGCTCCTGCCAGCCGGCGTGTTTGGTCACCGACTTCATCAGCTCAGAGTTTCAATCTGCTCCCTTCGTCTCGGCTTAGCCATGCTGCGGCGATCGCTGTTGTCAGTTTCTCCGTTTCTAACCTCCCAATGCTCACCCTAAGTATGGTCTCAACACTATAACTCCCAGTTCCCGAAAGCCCGGTACCCGCTGTAGCCATACCCACATCCACATGCCCCACAGTTCGGACACACGATCCACTCACACTGGCCACACTCGGGATCGACCGCGTTGTCCAGGTCACGGCTGCAGCGCCAACAGGTGGCGGTTCGCGGAACTCGGGGAACACGGCGAAGAGGAGGATCTGCTTTTATCCCCAGCTCTCGCAGAAAGCGGACGCGTCTCTGTTCGGTGAGTTGTTTCCGCAATGTGTCATGCCTCCGCTCGTATTCCTGTTGAAGATGACGCAAATGGTTCTCGGCCAATCGCCGTTCGTCGTACGTCGGGAGACGTTCGATATATTCTGGCGCGTATTGGTAATCGGACGACTGTCCGAGTATCGCCTCTTGCCACGCACGGTAAGAATCCTCGAAGACTCTCCAGTCTGCACACTGCACTAACGCAATCATCCCGTCGCGGCCGTATTTGTTCCCTGGCCAGCTGCGATCGAAAACAACCCAACCATGCTGCCTGTGGTACCCCCACCATACGTGTGGTTGATGAGCGTTCTTCATACCACTATCCCTTTCTTTGGAAGCAAAACAGCCGACCTTTTGGGGTCGGCTGTCAGGTTGCTGTGTTACAGAGCGGAGTCTACCACTTCATGGTGTTACGCCGTCCACTTGCGATATTCCCTCTATTGCTCCCTCCTGTTGATAGATTGCATAGCTTGCCTAGGGTTAGCCAGGTTCGATCCTACGTCGAATTTGCAAAACTTTTGCACCTTAATCACGTATGCACACGAAACCATCCCGACACAAACAAGTTCAGTTGTGAAAGTTGAGGGGGACGAATAATACACAAATGAATTCGTTATTTGTCAAGCCCGGTCGTGATCGCAAGCCAGCTTCTACCGAACCTATGGACAGCTGCGGTCCACGCCGGTCTGGACGCGGTGGCAGTACTGATGAAATGTCGGTCCACTCCCTGGAGCACCCCAAAAAATGGCTGCGGCGGAGCTTCCTTACCATATCGGATGACCCTGTGTCCGAACGGGCAGGACTGGAAGACGGCGAAGATCGGCGCAACAATGGCAATCTATTTCCTGGTAGGGAGGACGGCTGCACCTATGGGATTTCGCTTCTTTCGGCGGGTGAAGCTGGCGCCGGGGATCACCCTGAACCTCAGTAAGTCGGGAGGATCTTTGTCCTTCGGACCGCGCGGTGCAAAACTCACCATCGGTCCACGCGGACAGCGCGCGACGGTGGGAATTCCCGGAACCGGGATCTTCTACACCACCACGTTCGGGAAAAATCGGAGACAGAAAGCACCCGAGGAGCAGCGTACGACCCCAACGGTCCGTCCGGCGGATCGCCTCACCTTGGGCTTTTTCAAGCGTCTCATTACGCCGGATGATCACGAGGCGCTGATCGACGGCTGGCGTGAGCTGACGCTGGGCCGCGAGGAGAAAGCGCTGGATCATCTGCGCGACGCGGCCCATCTCGCCGATGGCGCTTTTCTCGTGGGGATTTTGGCGCTCAAGCGTGGCGATTTGTCCCAGGCGGCTGCACACCTCCAAAACGCGGTCCAGCGCGCGGACGAACTCGGACAGCTTTTTGCCCGCTATGGGATCGCTGCGACCGTGAGTATAGAGGTGACCCAGGAGGTGTCCGCCCATATCGGACCTGATATCCGCGGGGTCCTGTTGGCTCTAGCTGAAACTTATCAAGCGCAAGGGCAGCTCACGGAGGCCATTGCCTGTTTGACACGGTTGCGCCAGCTCGAGCCCGAGGATGTGGTCGTGAAATTGTCCCTCGCCGAGCTGTTGTGGGACGTGCGGCCTGACGACCGCGGCACTTACGAAGAGATTCTGCAACTCGCTGAAGGGGTGACGAACGACTCGCCCATTCACGCTGCTTTGCTGCTGTATAAGGCGAAAGCCCTGCGGGCGTGTGGCCTCCGTGATGCTGCCTTGGCACTATTGGTGCAGCTGCGAACTCGCAAGAAGGATCGGTCGGATGAGCTACTGCGAGCGATCCGCTACGAACAGGCGCTGCTGTATGACGAATCAGGAGAGGAGCGGCGTGCTCGCGCCGAGTTCGAGAAATTGTACGCTGAAGCGCCGGATTACGAGGACGTAGCCCAGCGATTAGGCATGCGTCCTACCCCTGGAGGGAGTGCAAGATGAAGCTGCGGACGGCACGGCATCTGATAGCCTTTCCCCTTCTCGTACTGGTCTGTGTGGCGGGGTGTGGACCCGAGGATCGCGAGCAGAGAGAAGAGCGTGCTGCCCTACAGCGGCAGATCACCGCTCTCACCCGCACGGTCGAGGAGATGCAGGAGCGGGTGAACACCCTACAGAGCAGTATGCAGCGGAATCTCAGTGAATTGTCTGCTCTCAGGGCTGAGGTCGAGCGGCTCCGCGAGCGGAGTGTTGTTGCCTCGGCACCCGCTGCCGGGGGGCCGGAGCAGGCCTCTCCGCCGCTGGCCCCAAGTGTCCCGCAGACCCACCCGACCGTGTGTGCCCAGGTATGGAAACTGATCGGCCAGGGAAAAGACCAAGTAACCATTGCACGTACGGTGAACGTCTCGCCGGACGTAGTGCAGGCGTGCGAACGGCAGGTGGGACGTGCACGCTCGCGGCGCTGAGGAGCTGCGACCATATAGCTAGGGGGGGATGGGCGCAGGTTTTGCAGGTGAAGACCGGGCTTTATTGCGCATGTTCACGTAGGTCGCGATCAGGCCCGGGAGATCAAGAGGGGACTCGGTCTCGCGGATCTTGCCGCCGGCTGGAATGAGCTGGTCTGAGCCTCCAGGGGTGATGACGATGTAGCGGCCGCCCAACAGCCCCTTCGTCTGAATGGAGGCGATTGCATCCTCTTGTAAACGAATTTCCGAGCGCAGGTTTAACCGCACCCGCGCCCGGCCATCGACGAGTTCGATGCCAGTCACCTGGCCGACAGGGACGCCGGCGATCTCGATCCCTGAACCAGGATCGAGTCCACTGGCGTTGGTAAAATCGGCATACACCGCATAGGTTCCTCCATAGCCCAAAGTCACTTCTCCCATCTCGGTGAAGAGGTACCATAGCGAGCCGATGCCGAGGAGAAGGAACCCGACAACCCCGGCCCATGTGCCGATGCGCTGCATGGGTACTACTGTAGCAGGCCACGAGGTGACCCCCAAGGCCGGTTGGACTCCTTCTGCTCAACGCCGTCGTGGAGGCGGTCCCGCCGGCGAGAGCGGCGGTGGGTCTGAAGAGGGAAGGGAGGCCAGCGGTTTCCGAGCGACGAAGATGTGAGCATCACTGCCTACTGTGGCGATGCCGTTCTCAGGAACCTCCAGATTGAAAGCGATCTCGACGTCGCTGAGCACGACGTCGCTCATCGCCGGGAGGTTTTGCAGCAGGCCGTGCGGGTCGTGGAAAATAGCGATAGGATCGCCAGGGTCGATCGTGCCGTCTTGGTTGGCTCCGGCTTGGTCGAGGAGGAACACCACGGTCAGACTCCCAGCTGCTAAGTTGGCAACATGAAAGGTTCGATCGTCCTCGACAGACGCAACTTCAGCATCACGAAAGTCCCGAAAGACGCCAGGGTCGCGCAGATCGACAAAAACGAAGACGACCAGCGGCCGGAGGGAGGGCGGGCGTGTATTAAAGATGTTCCCCCGTACCGTTGTCTCCTCGACCGGACGAGCCCCACTCACGCCCCCACCGGTCTGGGCCCCGAACCGGAGCGTCGGAGGATCACCCCCGATGCGGAGAGTGCCGTCCTCCGTGCTCGTCCCCAACTCGAGCTCGTTGCCACATCCGCACCAGAACAAAAAGAGCACCACCCACACCACACCCCAAGCCATACCGCCCTGCCTCTCGCCTCTGTGTAAAACAAATTTGCGAGACCGTCAAAAGGAGGCTGTGCTGCTCTCTTGCGCACCGGGACGTTTCCCCGTACAACGAGTAACCCACGCAACGAGGCGCCCGGTACGAATGGAACGGACACATGTGGTCAAGAACATCGCGAGCCAATTGTTCGTCGCTGTCACCCTGATGGCTCTCCCCGTGCGGCTGCTGCACGCGACGGAGACGGCGCTTGTGGCCCGCGGTCGCTACATCTTTGCCCTTGCCGGTGGGTGTGGCTGTCATACAGCCGAGAGGGGGCCGGTGAATGCCGGAGGGCGCCCTCTCAAGACTCCCTATGGAACTTTCTACGGGACCAATATCACTCCAGATCCGACATATGGCATTGGCGGGTGGACGGACCGCCAAGTGATCGACGCGATCCGTCTCGGGACACGTCCAGACGGTACAGTGATGAGCCCGGTGATGCCGTATCCCGCCTTCAGCGGCATGAGCGATGAAGATGTCACGGCCTTGGTGGCCTACTTGCGCACCGTGCCGGCAGTCGCTCGTGCGAATACGCCGCACGAGACCGCTCTTCCTTTGTTCAACCTGTTGATGCGCGTATGGCGGTGGGTCTTCTTTGCTCAACCACATCCCCCGGCAACGGCTCCCCGAGAGGGGGTAGAACGCGGCCGCTATATCAGTGAACACATCGCACACTGCCAGGAGTGTCACACGCCACGCACGGTGTTTGGCACCCTCGATCGCTCTCGTTACCTAGCCGGCAACCCCGACGGCATCGACGGGGAAGTGACCCCGAATATCACGCCGGACAGGGAGACTGGTATTGGGGACTGGAGCGAGAACGATATCGTCACCCTCTTACGCGAAGGTTTCCTGCCCAATATGGACAACGTACAAGGGTTAATGGCGCTCCTGATTGATGGTATCCCTGCAGGAGGGTACAAAGATATGACCGAGGAGGACGCGCGCGCTGTCGCGCGGTATCTGAAGCAGGTACCGCCGGTGGTGCATCGTGTGACCAGGTGAGTGAGATGGAGGGTGACATGAGGAAAATGGTTCTACTGCATCTCGTCGTGGCGATTTTGCTGGCTGGTCTGCGCGGCAGTCACGGACTCGCGCATGAGGGACATTCAGCCCGGCTCCCCGATGAGCAGGCGGACGTGATCGGCTTTCGTACCTACTTGATGGCGAATATTGGCGATAATGCCAAGGAACTGAACGATAAGCTCAAGGCCGGCGCTGTCGCTGCGGCGAAAGTCAACGCGCAGGCCATTGCCTTGCACGCTACCCGTATTCCGGCCCTTTTCCCTGCAGGGAGTGTATCGGGGACATCGCGCGCAAAAGAGGAAATCTGGCAGCAGTGGGACGATTTTGTCAAAATCTCGCGGCTCTTGCAGGATGAGGCCTCGCAACTCGGCGTAACCGTTGCAAACGGAAGCGCGGAGGCGGCAAGCGCACAAGCGAGGAAAGTGTTCGCCGCGTGCAAGAGTTGTCACGATCAGTTCCGCAAGCCGGAAGAGAAACAGTGAGCACGTCTCCCTCCCGCTGCGGAGCGGGAGCTGCACGCCTCCAGGCAAGGCCTTCTTTTTTTGCGCGGCTTGATTCCTGCGCTGCCAGGTTTAGGATGGCAGTCTTAGATGGCTCTTTCCATTTTTTCCGCTCTGCGGTGTGTCGCCCTCAGCCTGTTGCTGTTGGGTTGGCTAGCAACGGGTGGTGGTGCTCAGGAAGAGGAGGCGGTCTTCAGTCACGACGAGCCGCCCCCGGCTTCTGACCGGCTCGGCGACACAGTTGCTCCGGCTCACCCGGCGACGACGTACTGGAGGGTCGGCGTCACTATGACTCTCCCCACCGCCACTCCCGGCACACGGGTGCAGATGCTGTTGCCCCTCTCCGATGGCCGTCAAAGTGTGTTGATCCGCCATACGAGCGCAGAGGGGATCCGTTACCGCGAAGAGACCGACGGACTCAATCTCTGGGGCCGTTGGGAGGTCGCCGACTCTGGCAAGCTCCCCCGTCAGATTGCCTACAGCTACACGGTGCAGATTGTGGACCTGCGTACTGCCATTCCAACCGTGCCTTTCCCTGTTGCTGCCTCTGGGGGTGAGCAGTATCTCCGTCCTTCTCCTCTGATCCAGAGCGATGCACCGCAGGTGCAAGCCCTGGCCAGACGCCTTACGCACGACAGTCCGGATGTTGGTCAGGCGGTCAGAGCGCTCTACCACTATGTCGCTGCGCTGCGCGCTCCCGATTCCGGGAGGGAGAAAAACGATGCCCTCTCGGTTTTGCGCTTGGAGCGGGGCGGGCGGATGGGAAAAACCCGCGCCCTCGTTGCCCTGTTGCGTGCCGCCGGTATTCCTGCACGAGTTGTCGGGGGGATGCAGCTTGGTGATACCGCTCAGAAGCGCACAACGATCGCCTGGGCCGAGGCGCTGGTGGGCGATACCTGGGTCCCGTTGGACCCCGCCGGTGGACATTTCGCCTGGTTGCCCAACTCTTACCTCGCTCTCTACCGCGGCGATCTGCCGTTGCTGACCCATACGCGCCAAACCGCGGTGACATATTCGTTTTCCATTCGCCAGCTCACCCGCACTGCCGCCTTTGCCACTGAACCCTTGGCCCTCAATGGACCTCCTGGAGAACACCGAGCCGAGGGATATGAAAGCGCAGCTGTCCATACTCGCGCTGTGTATGTCGAGCGGCCACGCGCCAATGTCGTGTTGATTCACGATCGTCCCCTCCCGCAGGAGCTGGTGGCACAAATGTTGGCAAGTGCCCAAGAGGCACGCCTGAACCTGGCCGTGCTCAGCCTAGGGGCCGTGTCGCAGGCTGCGCGGGAGCATTACCTCTACTCGCTGGTGAGCAATAACCTCACCCTCATTCGCGAAGCCCATGTCCTGCTGGTCGACACGGCGGACACCGCCGGGCTGTATGCCTTACTGAAGCAGGGAGAGGTGGGGCTCGAGGTGCGTGAGTTGCACATGGTCGTGGCTTGTGCCGTCGCCTCGCCGGTGGGAAAAATCTTGGCGGCTGTCCTCCTCCGACTCCTCGAGCCTGCCGACATTGTCCTCATTCCTTATGAGCCACGGGTAGTGCAGTTATGGGATATTGCCCGTACCGCGCTTCTGCATGGCGTCGCCCTCAACGACGCGCTGATCCAGCACTATCCTCAGGCGACGCGTGTGACTCCCCTCACCATCGGCACGCTCGGTTGGTGGCGACAGCGAGTGGTGGCCTTGTGGGTGGCGGCAGTCCGCATGCATGTAGCGTTGCCGGCGCTGAACCTCATCCTCGTCCTCCCACTGATTGTGTTTTTCCTCGTCA
>JANWXO010000070.1 GCA_025057295.1 Candidatus Binatia bacterium
CCACGGCGCTGGGATAGCCATCTTCTTTGCTGGTCGCCGTGCGTGCTCAAAGAGGGCGTCGAGGCTCGCGAGCACTTGCGCGCGGATCTGCGCCCGGCTCCCTCTGAACACCTGCAAGGGGACAAGACTCGTGGTGCCGTCCCGCAGGAGCGCTTCGCCATGGCTCACACGCGAGACTTGTGACGGGGGATACAGAGAGGCCGCATAGACGAGCGAGAAGCGCTGTTCTTTACTTTTGCCCCCGGTGATCGCTCTCAGTTTTGCCATGCGCCAGCTCCTGTCCGCGAATTTAGACATCTAATGTCCACATTGTCAAGAACAGCGTCACGCCACACGCACCCCATGCCGCGGTTCCCAGCCATTAGCGATAGATGTCCGTGCCGCCGCGTCGAAACTCCTCCGCCTTCTCCCGGAGTCCGGCGGCCAGCGCGGTCTGTTCATCCAAGTGTTTCTGCGCGGCGTAATCCCGTACTTCTTGGGTGATCTTCATCGAGCAGAAGTGGGGTCCACACATGGAGCAGAAGTGCGCCAGTTTGGCTCCTTCTGCCGGCAGGGTCTCATCGTGAAACTCGCGCGCGGTGTCGGGATCGAGCGAGAGGTGAAACTGATCTTGCCAGCGGAACTCGAAGCGTGCTTGCGATAAGGCGTTGTCGCGAGCCTGCGCGCCGGGATGGCCTTTCGCCAGATCTGCCGCGTGAGCAGCGATCTTGTAGGCGATCACCCCGGCTTTGACATCCTCCTTGTTCGGCAGGCCGAGATGCTCCTTGGGGGTGACGTAACAGAGCATGGCACAGCCATACCAGCCGATCATCGCCGCTCCGATGGCGGAGGTAATGTGGTCATAACCGGGGGCGATATCGGTGGTCAGCGGCCCGAGCGTATAAAACGGCGCCTCGTGACACTCCTTGAGCTGTTTTTCCATGTTCACCTGGATCAGGTGCATGGGCACGTGCCCCGGTCCTTCGATCATGGTCTGCACGTCGTGCTTCCACGCAATCCTGGTCAATTCTCCCAACGTCTCCAGTTCGGCAAATTGCGCCTCATCATTGGCATCGGCAATGCATCCTGGTCGCAGGCCATCGCCCAAACTGAAGCAGACATCGTAGGCCTTCATGATCTCGCAGATCTCTTCAAAATGGGTGTAGAGGAAGTTCTCCTGGTGGTGCGCTAGACACCACTTGGCCATGATCGACCCGCCTCGCGAGACGATACCCGTCACCCGCTTGGCGGTCAGCGGAATATAGCGCAGCAACACCCCGGCATGAATGGTGAAGTAATCGACTCCTTGTTCGGCCTGCTCGATCAGCGTATCGCGGAAGATCTCCCAGGTCAGCTCTTCGGCCTTGCCGCCCACTTTTTCTAAGGCTTGATAAATAGGAACCGTGCCGACCGGCACGGGGGAGTTGCGGATAATCCATTCGCGGGTCTCATGGATATTCTTCCCGGTGGAGAGATCCATCACCGTATCGGCACCCCAGCGAATGGCCCAAATCATCTTCTCGACCTCTTCTGCGATCGACGAGGCGACCGCCGAGTTGCCGATATTGGCGTTGACCTTCACCAGGAAGTTGCGTCCGATGATCATCGGCTCCAATTCAGGGTGATTGATATTGGCGGGAATAATCGCGCGCCCGCGGGCCACCTCGTCCCGCACGAACTCCGGGGTGATGACCGGAGGAATATTCGCTCCCCACGCCTGCCCTGGGTGTTGCTGCAGCAGGCGCGACTGACCATTGCCCCCCTCCTGGCATGCGCGCCGGACCAAGTCGCACAAGTGATTCTCACGAATCGCTACATACTCCATCTCGGGAGTGATGATGCCTCGCCGAGCGTAATGCATCTGGGTGACGTTGCGTCCAGGCAGCGCACGCCGCGGCCGGCGTATATAAGGAAACCGGATGGCAGCAAGCTTGTCATCAGCAGCACGCGCCCGGCCGTACTGCGAAGACATGTGGGGCAGTTCCTCACTATCCCCACGGCCGATAATCCATGGCAGTCTCAGCGGACACAGCCCCTGGCGGATATCGATCGTGGCGTGGGGGTCGGTGTACGGACCAGAGGTATCATAGACGACCACGCTCCTAGCTTCCCGTGGCTGGCCATCCCGCGTCTGGACTGGGGTGAGCTGAATCGCCCGAAAGGGAACCCGCACTCCTGGGTGCTGCCCTTCGACATAGATTTTGCGCGACGCAGGAAAAGGGGTCGGAGCGAGATGATACTGGCCCACATTTCCGTTGCCGTCAACGCTCTGTACCTGGTGTTTCGTCATACCTGTACTCCTTTGCTCTGTCGCCTGTATCAGTCCTTGCGCATACCACACGCCTCCTGAGAGGACCCAGACAGTCTCTCTCCCAGAGGCCCACCCAACGGCTGACGAATAATCCACAGAGAAATAGAGAGGCGGGATCTAGAATATGACACCGTGTTCCCTTCGCTGGCATTACCCAGATCAGGTTCCAGGGGTCGACGGCCCGCCTTCTCAGCAGGACCATCCTCTCAGCCGGAATCTCAGCTCCCCCAACGGCCTTGTGGCCAATGCTGTCCCATGCTACGCCACGTGTTGGTGTCTGTCAACGCGCCAAAGCATCCTCCTCGACAACTCCTGCAATATCCCGCATAAAGACGTCTGTGACTCGTCAACAGCTGTTTGCCGTTTTTTTCTTCGCTGTTTTCCTCTTTTTGTTGGTTCAGTTGTACGCCCTGCTCTCGCTCTTTCTCGTACCGCTGATCTGGGCTGTCATTCTCGTGCTTACTTTCTACCCCTTGTATACCTTGCTCTTGCATCTGCTGAGACAGCGCGCCACCTTGACCGCTCTGCTGATGACGTTCCTGATTCTCCTCCTCGTGTCCGTGCCGGTCTTCTTCTTCTCGCGCATCCTGACGAACGAAGCGCTCGATCTCTACCGGCAGCTGCGAGACGCTGCGCAGTCCGGGGAACTCCAGCGCTTTCTCTCTGGCTGGCGAGAGACGCGGCTGGGACAGGTGTGGCAGCAGTGGGGTCCGCAGGTGGTGGAGAGCGAGCTCGATCTTGCCGGGCTGGCACTCCGGGCAGCCAATGCGACCAGCCAGTTCATCGTCAGTCAGGCCTCCGTCGTGGCGAGGAACGTCTTCGTCTTTCTCTTTGATTTTCTCATCATGAGCTTCAGCATGTTCTTCCTATTCCGGGATGGGGAAGGCTTTTACCGCACCCTCCGCGATCTGATTCCTATGGAGCCTGCACATAAGGAGGCAATCTTCCACCGCTTCTACGAAACGGTTTCGGCTGTCGTGCAGGGCATGGTGGCCACCGCTGTCGTGCAGGGGATGCTGGCAGGATTCGGGTTTTGGGCAGTAGGGATGCCGTTCAGCTTCTTTCTCGCCTGTGCCTCGGCCTTCTTCTCCCTCTTACCCCTAGGAGGCGCGGCAACGGTGTGGGTGCCGTGTGTCATCTACCTCGCCGCAAGTGGACTATGGGGTCGCGCGGTGATCCTCCTCGTCTACGGAGCCGTGATCGTCAGTGGAGTGGACAACATTCTCAAACCGCTCATCATCGGCGGCCGCACGAAACTGCCCACGCTGTTCTTGTTCTTTGGCATCCTGGGCGGGCTCAAGGCCTACGGCTTTCTCGGCATCTTCCTCGGTCCTGTGGTCCTCGCCACCATCATGGTGTTCGTCAACATCTACAAAGAGGAGTATGGCTCATAGCCTCACACTTTGAAGCGGAAGTGGATGACGTCGCCATCCTGCACGACGTAGTCCTTCCCCTCCAGGCGCATCTTTCCTGCCTCGCGACATCCGGCCTCCCCGCGGTAGCGGATATAGTCATCACAGGGAATGACCTCCGCCCGAATGAATCCCCGTTCCATATCGGAGTGAATCTTGCCGGCGGCTTTTACCGCAGTCGTGCCGCGGGTGATGGTCCACGCCCGCACTTCCAGCGGCCCAGTGGTAAAAAAGCTGATGAGATGCAGGTGGGCATAGGTTTGCCGGATGAAACGGTCGCGGGCGGATTCGGGTAAGCCGAGCTCGGCGAGAAAGGCCCCACGTTCTGCTTCGTCGAGCTGGGCAATCTCCATCTCGACCCGTCCACAGACCGGGACAACCGTCAGCTCATTTGTCTCAGCATAGCGGACAACCTCGGCAGGCACAGGCTGGTGCAACTGCTCTTCTGCTAGGTTGTAGACCACCAGCAGCGGCTTCTGGCTGAGAAAGGCAAATCCCGCCAGGAGGGTGAGCTCCTCTGCGGTGAACGACTCTCGCCGCAGGGGCCGTTCTGCCTCCAACACCTGCTGACACCGTACTAACAGGTCGCGCTCGCGCTCTTTGCCCTTCTCTTTCCGCAATCGCTCCAGGCGCTTTTCGATCACCGCCAAGTCCGCCAGGATCAACTCCGCCTGGAACGCCCGCAGATCGCGGAGTGCATCGGGAGGCGTGGGAGCGAGGGGATCGTCGAAAGCCCGCACAACTTGTGCGAGGGCCTCGACCTCGCGCATCTGCACGAACGACTGCGTGTCCAGCGCCGCTTTGCGCTCTGCGGAGGGAGGAAAATCGAGAAACGTGACTTCGGCAACTTTTTTTCGTTCGGGGTGGACAATCTCGGCCAGCGCGTCGAGGCGCGGATCCGGCACCTTGACCACTGCGATCGCCGCTTCGTGCCGCTGCTCGAACCCACCGACGGCGGCACTCAGACCGGTCAGAGCGTTGAAGATCGTGGTTTTCCCAGAGCGGGCGAACCCAACCAAGCCAACTCTCATATCAAGTACTGTAGCAGCTCGTCGCCGCGGGGTCACCCGCAGACCGGTGTGCCATGCGCTTCTCTCGGTGGCACCCCGAGATCCACAGGCGAGCGACGCCTGCTCCCATTGCGGGGAGAGAGAACTCACGACCGCCTACGGCAGGAGCCCACCGAGCAAGACGGTCACGATGCCTGGGTCTGCCCTAGGCATGCATATACAGGCCGCCGCTGCAACACATCACCTCCCCGGTAATAAAACTCGACTCATCGCTCACCAAAAACAGGGCCAGGTTGGCAATGTCTTCCGGCTTGCCCACACGACCGAGCGGAGTCCGCTTCTCCACCGACTTGAACATCTCGTCGGGGTAAATGCGACGCAAGAACTCGTTATAGATGAGTCCCGGTGCGATAGCGTTGACGCGGATGCCGTACTTGCCGACTTCGGCGGCGACAGCCCGCGTGTACCCCATGACTGCGGCTTTTGCCGCACAGTAATGCGCCTCGCCATCGTTGGAGCCGATCCAACCAGCCACCGAGGCCAGACTGACAATTTTGCCCGAGCGCCGTTGCACCATATGCGGCAGCACGGCGCGGGTACAGTAGAAGGTGCTGTAAAGGTTGGTGCGGATGACAAAGTCCCACGTCTCTTCCGACATCTCCCACGCCGGTTCCAGTTTATTGATCCCGGCGTTGTTGACCAAGATGTCCACACGGCCGTACTTGTCCAGGGTCCTTTGCACCATCTGCTCGACCTGGGCCTTGTTGGTGGCATCGACCTGCAGACCGAGAAACTCACGCCCATGCTCGCGGCTGAGTTCCTCCGCGAGGGTTACAGGGCGTTTCGCGTGCGCGTCGCTGATCACGACGTGTGCTCCCTCCGCGGCGAACCGCCGCACGATCGCCTGTCCGATCCCTGCCCCGGCCGCCGCTGTTACGATCGCCACTTGATCTTGTAGCTTCATACTCTTCCTCCTTTCCTGCTTTGTCGGTCATCGCGTGTCTGCGTAAAACGTTTTTAACCGTTCGGACGGAACCCCGAGGAAGTATGCGAGCCTGAGCGCCCACATCAAGACGATGGTGCGGACAAGGCCATCCCGCTGCCAGCGGCGCGCCGAGGTGGTGACCCGAGCTCGCAGGCACGCCAGTTGCCCGACACGCTTGAGTCGCCGACTCAACTCTATATCCTCCATCAGCGGGATGTCTGGATAGCCACCCAACGCCAAGAACACCTCGCGCCGGACGAAGAGCGCCTGATCTCCGGTCGCGATCTTCGTCCACCGCGAGCGGATATTCATCAGTCTTTCGATCATGCGAAACGGCCACCCCGCAGCATCGAGACGAACGTCAAAACGCCCACCGACCACGCGTGGATCATCCAGGCTCTGCGCCACGATAGCAGGAAATCCGAGGGGCAATCTCGTATCCGCGTGCAGGAACAGGAGCACGTCTCCGGCGGCGGCCCGAGCCCCAGCGTTCATC
Organism: Candidatus Binatia bacterium; assembly: GCA_025057295.1. Lineage (GTDB taxonomy): Bacteria > Desulfobacterota > Binatia > Bin18 > Bin18 > JANWXO01. The sequence continues at coordinate 6,194 of JANWXO010000070.1, forward strand.
TGGCGGGCACGTCCCCGCTTCGATACCAAGACCACGTCGGCCAGCGGGCGCGCCAGCTCAGGCGTCCCATCTTCGCTTCCTCCGTCGACCACCAGGATCTCGCACTCTCCAGCCTGTCGCACTTGCCGGAGCGTCTCGACAATACCAGGAGCTTCATTGAGGGTAGGGATGATCACCGAAACGCGCATCTCCGCACCCATCGCGCCTCTTCGCCTGGCGGCTCAGCCGCCTACCCGTAAAAACGCCAGCGTCAGGCGACGCACAAACTGTGCTTCTGCCTGGGGCGCCACTCCAGAAAAGGTCATGCGCAGGAGGGTACGCGTCTGGAGCTGAAACGGACCGCCAGAGGGATGAAGCGGTTGCACGGTCAAGGTCAACACCCCCGAGGCCAGGGGAAGATGAAACCACACTGTTCCTTCACGCTCTTCACGGACGGACACAGTGCCCGCGAGCAACTTGTCCAGCCCGGCGAGGACCTCCTCGACCGGAAAGCCTAAATTCCACTCGATCGTTTTCTCGTCCACCCCGGCCTCACGGCGTAGCGGAACACCGTCCACAGGATTTTCCCTCCAGCGCCGAGCGTCCCGCTGACTGTCCCCGTCACCTTCGACGACCCGGCCAGCCGTCTGCGGTAACGCACTGGCACTTCGGCAATGCGCAATCCCTGCTGGATCGCCTTGATTTGCATCTCTACCGTCCATCCATAGGTCCGATCCTTCATCCCGAGACTGCACAGGGAGGAAAAACGAATAGCACGAAAAGGGCCGAGATCGCTATACGAAAAGCCATAGAGGGCACGGATCAGGAAGGTCGCCAGGGCATTGCCGAACCGCGCCTGCGGCAGCAACGCCTTGCGTGCCCCATCCTCTTTCGTGCGCGAGCCGATTACCAGGTCATATCCCTCCTCCACAATCGGCCGGATGAGGAGCGGAAGGTCCTGGGGATCATCGCTGCCGTCCCCGTCGAGAAAGACGATGATCTCGGGATTCTTCGTTCTCAGATAGGCGATACCAGCCAGACACGCCCAACCATACCCGCGTCGTGGCTCGCTCACGACTGTCGCTCCTGCCGCGCGCGCTCGTTCTGCAGTGCGGTCGGAGGAGCCGTTATCCACCACCACCACCTCTTCTACAAGGTGTGTCGGAAGGGCACGTAAGACATGGGGGAGCGCTTCTTCTTCGTTGAGTGCCGGACTGACGACAGCAATGCGAGGGGTAGGACGCATCGCTCACGCGAGCAGGCGCACGACGACAATGACAGGAGTCCCGTCAGGCGGTAATTCCTCCTCGTTCGCCGAGAACCGTCCTGGCAGCGTCACGTAATCGTGAATACTCAAGGCCGCATTGCTGACCTTGCCACTGGGACAGCTGTACAAACAGACGAGGCAGCCGGGCCGCGACGCAAACGGGAGACGGTTAAACCACCGCGCACGGTTCCCCCCAAAACGCCAGGCAAACAGCCCGTGAGGGCTCTCGACAGGCGTCACGGCAGAGCGAAATGCGCGCGCGATGGGGATACCGGTCGCGTTGCCCGCCCAGGCGATCCAGATCTCGAGGGGGCTGCCCGTCACCTTCGCACGCGATGCTGGACTCGCTTGTTCATGCCGTTGTTGCCAAGCTGCCATCGTCATATTCTCCCCTGGTGTGCCACCGAGCGTTACCAGGGCGTCGTGAAACGCGAGATCGTCGGCAGGGGTCTCGATGAGCGCGTGTGGGGAAGTCCCTCCTCGCCACACCAGGAGATGATAGCGAGCCTCTTCGCCCCGAGCGGCGTTAAAGCGGCTCGGATAGATGGTGCCGTAGAGACGGACCTCCTTCGCGGCGGGGACAACGACCAGGGGAGAAGCAAGAGAAGGAGTTTCTCCTCCCTGTCCCTCCCTCACCAGCCCCCAACACACCAGCGGCAGAAGAGCAGACAGCAGAATGTTCACACGCATACTGCCTCCGTCCGGTTGCACGTCAGACATTCCCTTCTCTTTTCAGCGGGAACGCGAAGCGATTGCGTACAAGAAACTCCCACAGCACCACTGCATAAAAGAGTCCGTATTCGATCCACACGATCCAGCGAAAACTCTCCGGCGTCCCGCGATAGAGATAATAAAAGAATAAATAATAGAGGCCCAGAAGGCCGGAAAGCAACAGCCAGGCGCGCAGCGGGAAACAGCACAGAAACGGCACGATCCACACGAAATACCAGGGAAAGGCCACTGGGCTGAGCAGGAACAGAGCGCCCAGGGCCGAGAAGGTCGCCCACACAAACGCGCGCGCGTCGCGCATGTCGACCCAGCGCACGAGCAGCACGACCGCCATTCCCAGAGCGAGACACACCACCACAGTGGCGAGCCACCGCTCTCCGAGCACGGTGCGGATCAGAGGGAACAGAAAACTGTTGTTCTCCCAGTGTTCGGCAAACGTAACAGTGCCCCGCCAGAGTCCCATCCCGGCAGACGCAAACGGCATGTAGCCAAGCCCGAGCACCACCGCAAACACCCCAAGCCCAAGGAGCGCCGGCATCCGACCTTGCGTCAGCCACGTCCGCCAGCAAAAGAGCGGCAAGACAAGGAGGGGATACACTTTCCCCAGCACCGCAACCGCCAGACTGGCATGCGCCAACACCGATCTGTTGGAGAGGACGAGCAACACCCCGAGCAGCAGAAAGAACGTCGGTACCACATCATAATGGGCAGAGTTGACCGTTTCTTTGATGACGAGCGGGGACCAGGCATAGACGAGGACCCACAGTGGACTCAATCCCAGGCGTGCGAGGATAGCGACCAGCACCCCGCACAGACCCAGATCGAAGGCGAGGAAGAAAAGACGCAAGGCTACCAGACTGCCCGGAGCCACGAGGGCGGCAAGGCCAAAGAGCGCTTGCGCAAAGGGGGGATAAATCGTCGGGATCGCCGGATGATTGACGCGGGCAACAATCTGCAGAAAGACGGGGTGCTCGACGAGAATACGGGTATAGGGCTGCAGCAGTTCTTCCGGGTGAGAGTCGGGGAGGGCGTTGCGCACGGCGAGCGGAGTCACCCGGTAGGGATTGAACCCACTGGCCACGACTTTGCCATCCCACAGATAGCGATAGAAGTCGTCCTCTTGAATGGGCTGCGAGTGCAGCAAGGAGAGACGGAACACCACCGCCAACGCCAGTACCAACCAGACCTCTGCCCGGCGGTATGAGCCAGGAAGCACACGAACGGCAACGCAGTAGAGGAGAAAGGCAAGAGCATAGAGCGAGACAAACGCCAGGATCGGACGTTGCAGATGGTTCTGGCCGTACACAAAGGCAGTGCTCAGCCAGGCGATGCCGAGATAGAGACACCAGGACACTCCTCCGAGGACCAGCAAGGCGGCGCGGGCACTGGCGATCTCCCGATACATTCTCACAGGGCCAGCACATGCATCGCCACTGCCCCATGGCGGATGGGCATTCTGGTCAGCGGAGTTTCCCCTCCACGAAGGGAACCTCGTAGACCTTGTCGTGATGCACGGGGCCGTGGCCGAAGTAACCCTCTTCCCCGAACAACTCACCGTGATCCGCTGTTACGGTGACATAGGTACGAGGCGGGAGCAGGTCGAACAGTCGCTCGAACACCCGGTCGAGGTAGCGCACGACCTCGATCTGGCGCGCGCGTAAGAGGTCCAGCTTCTCCTGGTCGAAGAACTTTGTCCCTCCCTCCTCCGTGCGGAGCTTTCCTCCGACGACCATCTCATCGAGATGCTTGAACACGCCGTGCACGCCGTGAATCCTGGGCCACTGATCCTCCGGTTCGTCGGGCAGGGCGTAGGGGTAATGGGTTTCCCCGACGTTGAGAAGATAGAAAGAGGGATAGTCAGGAGAAAACACCATCCGCTCGAGCATAGCTGCCATGTCGTTATGTTTCGGCATCAGCGTGAACGTATCGAAGTCCCTGTTCAGCACGGTTGCCGGGTTGAGGACCGGGAGAGACACCAGTGCATGGGTGCGGTAGCCCAATTTGCGCTTCAAGAAGGTTGGTAAATAGAGATGGGGGACGAGACTTTTAAATTCGATCTCCTGCGTTCCGAGCCGCTCATTGTAGCGGAGAAAATCTTGCTTGTAATACTCCGAAGCATAGACGTGGCGCGGGCTCGCGTGCGGCAATAGGCCCATCAGCAGGTTATAGTGAGACGGAGCCGTCCAGGAGGCGTAACTCCAGCGCCGTTCGATCGTCCCGAGCGCCTGGAGGGTACGCGGAGCCGCGGCCATGAGCGTATCGTAACGGCAACTATCCAAGATCACGAGGACATAATTGTTCAGGGGGTGGGCAGGCACGACCGTCTCCTGTTCCTCCTGTTGTGGAGCAGGCAGAGGTTCTCCAGAGGGTCGTGCGTGGGACGCTGCAGGAGCAGTGCGTTGCCGTACACGTCGCAAAATACCCATCTTCATCCCCTCTCCTCGTCACCTCCGATCATACCGGATCGATACAGTCCAAGACACAGCGCGCCCGGGGAGATTCGAACTCCCAACCTACGGGTTCGAAGCCCGGTGCTCTGTCCGTTGAGCTACAGGCGCGCCAAGGACAAGCCCGAACCGAGCAGCTCCTCGGGTCTCGCACACCGGCTGTCTGCCGATAGCGTTCTACCACTGCCGTCTCTCTCGTCCCCTCTGTATCCTACCACGTTCTGGAGAGAAGCCGCCAATGCGATTCCTCCTCCGGGCTTTACGCCTTGCATGGCAAGGAGACAGCAGTCCTATTCCGGTTCAGCACACTCCCCTAACTTTTTCGAAGGCGAGGGTACGCCGCAGACGAGCAAAGCGCAAGGCCGGAGGCCCGGTTTGCCCCCAGAGACCGTTTTGTCATACCCCTTTAAAGATTTTCCTGCTATGCCGATAAAAACCCTATAAGCCCCACACAACAACCGAGGGAACCATGGAGCGCAAAAAAATCTTGGTCGTGGAAGACAATGAGGACAACCGCTATATCCTCGTTGCGCGACTGCGGCAGTGCGGCAATTTTGAGATCCGCGAAGCAAGACACGGCCAGCAAGCACTGGAGATGATCACCGAAGATCCCCCAGACTTGATGCTGCTCGATCTCAAACTGCCGGTGCTCGACGGATGGGAAACAGCCCGTCGCATTCGTGCCATGTCGGGCCCACTGCAAAGCTTGCCGATTATCGCCATCACGGCGCAAGCGATGAGAGGGGATAGAGAAAAAGCACTGGCCGCTGGGTGCAACGATTATATCGCCAAACCTATTATCGATATCAGTATCGTCAAAGAGAAGGTCGAGCGTTTTCTTCGCCAAGAGGACTCCCGGACTACGCCGGCTGCTCCCGTTGCCGTGTGACAAGAGCGCTGCCTTCTCCCACGGTCGATGAGCACACCGGCATCGATTTTCTCCTGTCTGGGCTGGGAGCGGACCGAGGAGCGAGTGTCGACGGTTATTCACTCGTCGCCTGTTGCAAGGCCTGGCGAGCGATGCGCGTGACGATGGTGGTCACACCGAGCGTCGCGAGCAAGCCCAGGACGAGGACCGCATAATATCCAGCCCCTTTTTCAACCGTGGCTCCTCCAGCCAGAGCCGTCACATCACCCACCAGCTTGCCCGCATATACGTAGAGGAAGGTGCCGGGCAGCATCCCGACAGAGGCAACCAGATAATCACGAAAGCGGACACTGGTCAGTCCCAAGGCGTAATTGAGCAGCGTAAAAGGGAAGACCGGCGAGAGTCGGAGGAGAAAGACGATTTTACGCCCCTGCACGCTCACTGCCCGCTCGATGGCCATAAACCGCACGTTCCCCGCCAGCGTGCGCTCAATCGCCGCACGCGCCAGGTGACGGGACACGAGAAAGGCGGCAGAGGATCCTAGTACTGCCGCGATGAAAACGTACACGACCCCCTCGGCGAGACCGAAGATCGCTCCGGCAGCAAGTGTCAATAACGAGCCGGGAACGAACGCAACCACAGCCACGGCGTAGCCGATGATAAACAGAACCGGCCCCCACATCTCGAGACTCTCCACCCACAGGGCAAACTCTGGAATAGAGGAACCGAGGTAACGGCCGAGCAGAAAGAGGCCAAGGAGCGCGCCACTCCCTATGAAGATACGCCTGGTACCGATGCGCCAGCGTGAAACCACCGGTCGCCCGCTCGACGGATCGGCCTCGGGCTCTCTCATACTCGCTGCGTCTTGTCCGGCAGTTCGGGCACTGCGGGTGCAGGCGATGTACCCTCCCCTCGTGCAGACAAACAGGAAACCCACGCCGACCGATCCAGGTGCTCCTCCACTCCCGACAGTGTCACGCGGTTGAGACGCAGAAAGAGGTCCCGGCCGAGCACACCGATGGCAGGGTGATCGGTGAAAAAGCCGTGTACCCCCAGGCTCAGCAGCTGTACGACTTCACCCAGACCCGATTGCGGGATGCCATTGGGGTATGTAGTCAAAAACTGTTCTTCTGCCCGGAGGGTGTAGGGATGCACCAGAAGTCCGGCGGCAATCGCCAGAGACAGGAACGGCGCGACTGCACCGGTCAGTCGCGTCGCACTGGCCGGCCCTTCTCCTCTGGTGCCATCCAGCGGCAGACGGGGCACGATGGTGTTCTTCCACGGCCCAATCCCCGTAGCGTAGGTAGCAGCGAGAAACTCGATCACTGCCGGTGAGAGCAAGTCCCTATACCCGGTCGTGGGAGTGATGCCTCCTGGGACCAGATCGACCAACCGACCGTAGATCCGTCGCAAGTCTGCTTCCTGCAGCGCGTTGTAATGCATGTCGTACGGACGCGAGAAGCTGGTCAGGGGTTGAGTATCGGTCGTATCGCCGTACAATTGGACCAGGGGGAACGCGACACCGGCAGCCGGCATGATCACCTGCCGTAATTCCAGCAAGTTGGCGAACTCGAAAGATTGGATGAACACCCGCGCGGGATCGGTGAAACCTGTGGCAACCAGCGTGTCGACGAGCAACCGTCCGAGGGAGAGATTGATGGGGGTCCCGTCGCGGAAACGACCTTCCTGCGCGAAGTAGGTCGGGTGTTTGGTCTCGGGGTAGAGACCGACGACACGACCTTTTTTCTCCCACGCCTGCACCAAGGCAACCACCTCCGCCAGCGTCGGGATCTCGAACTGGTCGTCAAAACGGGTGTTGTGCGGTCGCACGGCCGGAATCCGCTCCCGTGCCCGCAGTTGTTTGATCTCCGCCAGGGTAAAATCTTCGCTGAACCACCCGCCGATCGTCACCCCGTCGACGCGCTTGATCGTCAGGCGGTCGCGAAACTGCGGCAGCTCGGCCACGTTGGTGGTCGCTTCGACCACGACAGGGCGCCCTTGCCCATCCAAGACAATCGTTTCGTCATCGTCGAGCCGCACGGTCGCCAGAGCGTTTTCGTGTCTGGCGATCAACACACCGTCTTTCGTTGGCACCAGGTCGGGTTCGATAAAGTCCGCTCCTTGTTCGATCGCGAGGTCGTAAGCGGCAAGGGTATGCTCCGGTCGCAGTCCGCTCGCACCGCGATGGGCGATCACAATCAGCCTGTTTGTTGTGTCCTGCATGGGTCGAGCTCCTAGCGGCTCACTCCCGAGCG
>JANWXO010000071.1 GCA_025057295.1 Candidatus Binatia bacterium
CCAAAGCGAGTGCTGCCGTGGGAGTGTCGGTGAGCTCGAGTGGAGCAGGCAAGATGCTCGCCGCCGCCTCCGCATCGGTTTCATACTCGAACAGTGCCAATCGGGCATCTTTGTAGTAAAAAGGGGGTTTTTGATAGAGGGGAGCATCGACTGGCATGGTGAAGGCGAATTGCTCCTTGGTCAGGCGGCCACGCAGTCCCATACCGACCTCCTTTGTGGTAGATTCTCCCTGACGTTGGTGAACATCGAATCAGTGGTGTGGACGCCATTAGATACGCTTGCGTTGCCGCTTGTCAAGCAAAACCCACGGCCGAGAGTGATCTATGCCTGGAGTTCGTGTTGCTGGATGGACTTCGTTTGGCGCTTTCGTGGCGTCGCTGTTCCATACCCCGGTGGATTGGCTCAAAAACGCTTTTGTCTTTCATCCTGGTCGCGAGATGACCGCCTCGCCCGCAGCCTACGGGTTACCGTATGAAGAGGTGTGGTTCGGCGGGGCGGACGGACGCACGCTGCATGGCTGGTATATTCCCGGGCGCGGGGAACCGCTGTTTATCTGGTTCCACGGTAACGCGGGGAACATTTCTCACCGCCTCTCGCATCTGCAGTTGCTTTACCACCAGATCGGCGGCAGTCATCTCCTCTTCGACTACCGCGGGTACGGGAAGAGTCAGGGCAAGCCATCGATCTCCGGCATCATTGAGGATGGGCGAGATGCCGTCACGCTGGTGCACCAGCGGGGATGGGCAGCGGGGAAACAGCTCGTGTACTTTGGTGAATCCCTCGGCTGTGCCGTGGCAGTGGCGCTGGGGGCAGAAAAGTCGCCGGACCGCGTGATCTTATCCGCGCCGTTTTACTCCCTCTATGCGATGGGGCGATTGGTGCTGCCGCCGCTGGCGTTTTTGGTCGATGGGGACCTCGACTCGGCACGGCTCATCGATCGGCTGACGTGTCCGGTGCTGATCATGCACGGCACGGCCGATCGTACGATCCCCTTTCGCCAAGGGCAGGAGCTGTATGAGTTGGCTCGCCCGCCAAAGGTCTTCTACGAGGTGGTCGGGGGAGGGCATGTGGACCTGCACGAAGTGGGCGGAGCCGAATATGTCCGTGTGCTGAGAGACTTTTTACTCTCTCCCCCCTCCGCGGGCGAGGAACGCCGCGAGGGAGCTCGCACACGATCGAACCGGGCGTACTAGGGCAATTTTTTCCCCTCTAGGACCAATGTTGCTGGGGAAGATTGGCCTTGCAGCCATATAAAGCCCGTCGCAAAAGCCAAATCGACGGCACGAATATTGTTCCGTTCCTGCGAGCATCGACTTTCTCCGTGGCAGTTCAATGCGTCTCTTCCCGTTGTTTCTCGGTGCAGAGCGGCCTCTGCGTCTTCTCTCCTCTCGGCAGAGCGCAGGAGGCGCCTCCCCGCATTTCGCACGGGTGCTGGCAGAGATTGTAACGACCGCGCACGCGAGCTCCCTCAGGGCGGTCCGTTATCCCCTCCGATCTGGAGATGGTCTACAGGGCCGCGTTTCTACCGATAACCTCTCTGGCAGCGCGACGAGTGTTGCCCCAGCCCCCCGTCCGCGTGATACTCAGCCGCTGCAGGCACGCCGCCTGTTCCGCCCCCGCTGGGATGGGACTGGGTACGAGCGAACACTCAGGGTTCGTCGTGCACCAGAGGCACCTTTCCTTGTCGACACCTATGGCCGTATGGTAGTGGCGACCGCGCGCCGGTTGGGGGTCGATCCCCTCCTCAGCCTGGCCATCGCGCGGGCTGAGTCTGGCCTGAGTGCCGCGACTGCTCCAGAAATACGACTCGACCCCCGAGCCGTCAGTGCCGACGGCAAGAGCATCGGGTTGTTTCAACTGACCGCCGAGACTGGGAAGACGCAGCTGCGACGGGCAGCCTTACGCCAGGAGTACAAACCGTTTGATCCGCAACAAAATGCGTATCTTGGCATAGGATATGTGAAGTATCTGTTGCGAGTCTTCTCGCAGGAAACTGTCTTGCGATCAGATCTGCACACCACCGCAGGGGCTGACGTGCACGAGACACGCCGCTTGGCCATCGCGGCGTATAACGCCGGTGAGGGGCGCGTGGCGAGAGCGCAGGCCCAGGCCCGCAGCCGCGGTGGCGATCCGGCGCGCTATCAGGATGTCGCTCCCTATTTGCCTGCCTCGACGCGGCGGTACGTCGAGCGTGTCGAGCGCTTCACCGCTCAGCTGCGCACCGCAGCTTTGGGGGTGTTTGAAGGTGTGGTGGGAAAAAAAGGACACAAGGAGCCTGCTCCGGCTCCCTCGGCTCTGGGTACTGAGAAGAACGGGGTGTGAGGCAGAAACGCCGAAGTTAAGGGTCCAGAGCCGCCTTTCGGCATAAGATCGTATACACCTCACCGTCTAGCTCATCCCCTGGGGGGAGGCCAGCCGCGATGCGGAAATGGCGCAGAGCAGAGCGAGTCCGGGCTCCCAAGATGCCATCGATCTTGCCCGGGCTGTAGCCGAGGTAGAACAGCGCCGCTTGCGCCGTGCGTACTTCGAGGTTGGGCAGGGAGCCGCTAGCGAATCGGTGATACTGCTCGCCCAGTTTGATGTCGTACTTGTTCTTCCAATAATCCTTTCCGTTGTAGCGTTTGGCGAAACTCACCCAATCCTTGCGCACCAGCGTGTCCGCGAGCTTGTTGGTCTGGAGAAATCGCGCCATCGCGGCAAGCTGAGCATCCTCGCCGGTCACCATTGCCTCGACCATGGCTGCAGCCGAGCCGAAGCCAGCGGCTGTACAGTTGAATCCCATCACCTGGCCCAGGCCCCAAGAGGCGGACCGCAACGCCGGTTCCGCCCCGAGACCGGCCTGCTCGCACAACGCCAGAGCCTTCTCTAATTTGGTGTATTGGAGAGCGAACGGACCGTACCCGCCGGCAGGACCGGAAATGTCCGGGGCGACGGCGTTGAAGCGACCCCCGGTAAACTCCCTGAATTTGTGCCGCTCGAACAGCATCTGCGGACGGCGGTCCACGCGAAAACCGAAGCCCTGCGTCACGCCGGCGGTTTCAACCTCGATGACCGCCCAGAGAACAGCCGCCTCTTCTGGTCCTAAACCGAGGAGATCGAGGTTCGCAGCCAGCCCCTGGCGTGTGAGCGGTTGACCTTTGCCGACAAAGTTCATACAGCCTCTGGCCGGCCGACTCCAGGCCTGGCCGTGCGCGCAGGTCCCTCGTGACACGAAGCGTGCGGGAGCATACCCTGCCAGAGCTCAGTCGAGGGCGCAGGCCCCTGGACCGCGCGGATCGCCACAGGTGCTGCAGGGCGTGACAGGCGCAGGTTGTGTAGTGTGGCTGCTGCCCACAGCGAAAGTGGAGAGGAGCTTGTCCAGCTGCTGACTGTGACAGACCGGACAGGTAGGAGTGGTGGTTCCGAGCACCAGCTCTTCAAACTGCTGACCGCACTGGGTGCATCGGTATTCGAAGAGGGGCATAGTCGTCTACTCCTTCTGTGGTGATACTGACAGACAGCATAGCCATCGCTGCAGCAAAGGCAAGGCGGAACAGAACGGGACAGGACACCCGGGGTTCCTGCTTCGCGTTCCGCTCTTTCCTGGGGAGAGCGCGGGACTGGTACCTGGTTTCCCCGTCTTATCCTTTGGGCAATCCCAGGACACGCTCGCCGATGATATTGCGCTGGATCTCGCTCGTGCCACCGGCGATGGTGTACTGCCGGGCGCTGAGGACGCGGTTATACCAGCGTGGGGCGTCGGGTACGCATTCTGTGGGAGTATCGACGAGAGCGTATGCCCCGAGCAGTTCGCTGGCAAAAGCGGCGATGCGCACGCCCAGTTCCGACCCCCAGAGTTTCAGCATCGACCCTTCAGGTCCGGGTGGCAGCCCTTTGAGCTGGCGCGTGAGCGTGCGGAGGCGGGTGTATTTGAGGCTCTCGCACTCGATGTAGAGCTGCGCCAGTTTTTGCCGCACCCAACTCTGCTCCCAGGCCGGACGACCATCGATGAGGAGCTGTTTGGCCAGTGCAGCTAAGCGCTCGACTTGTTCCTTGTATCCGCCTCCGCCGGCGACCGTGCGCTCGAACATTAGGGTTGTGACCGCGACTTTCCACCCTTCGTTTTGCGGTCCGACGAGGTTGGCCTTGGGAACGCGCACGTCTTCGAAGAAGACCTCGTTGAAGTGGGCATGCCCGTTCAGCAGCACCAGCGGACGCACGGTGATGCCAGGCGTCTTCATGTCGACGAGGAGGTAACTGATCCCCCGATGTTTGGGAGCGTCGGGGTCGGTACGCACGAGCATGAACATCCAATCCGCGTATTGCGCGCCGGAGGTCCACACTTTTTGGCCGTTGACGATGAAAAAATCCCCCATATCGACTGCCCGGGTCTGCAGGCTCGCGAGGTCAGAGCCGGCTCCTGGCTCTGAGTAGCCTTGGCACCAGATGTCGTCCCCACTCAGGATACGGGGGAGGAAGCGTTGCTTTTGCTCGGCAGTCCCCCACTGCATCAGCGTCGGACCACACAAGGCGATACCTGAATACCCAGGCAGGATCGGTGCACGGGCACGGGTGTATTCTTCGTCGAAGATCACCTGTTCGATCAGACTCGCCCCACGCCCACCGTACTCTTTTGGCCAGGCAATCCCGACCCACCCGGCTGCGTGCATGGTGCGCTGCCAGGCACGGCGCTTCTCGAAAGTCTCGCGGTCCGGAGCCACCCGCTCATCGCGCGCATCATCGACGCAGAGGTCGGGGGGAAGGTTGGCGCGCAGCCAGTTTCGGACCTCCATGCGAAAAGCTTCTTGTTCGGGCGTATAGTGAAAGTCCATCTGCATTCCCTCCTTGGCTCTGCTCCGTTATACGCTTTTGCCGCGTGCCCCTCAATGTGCCGCCTCGTCTCCACCCTGATGGGTGCAGCGCCGTCGCTACACGCGCCGGTAGAGGTCGGCGAACCGTACGATGTCATCTTCCCCCAGGTACGAGCCGGTCTGCACTTCTATAATTTCGAGCGGCTCCGCCCCCGGATTGGCCAGGCGGTGCTTGGTGCCCTGCGGAACGTAGGTAGACTGATTGGCGTGAAGGATGAATTCCTGCTCCCCCTTCGTCACGTGGGCAGTACCGGAGACGACGACCCAATGCTCGCTGCGGTGGTGGTGGAGTTGCAGGCTCAGGGCAGCGCCGGGATAGACCACGAGGCGTTTCACCTTGAAGTGCGTGCCCTGTTCGAGCACTGTGTAGGTTCCCCAGGGACGGTGGACGGTCCGGTGGAGTTGGGTCACCTCCGCGCCACGCAAGTGCTGCACGATGGTCTTGACCTCCTGGGTGCGATCCCGCCGGCAAATCAAGAGGGCGTCATCGGTGTCGATCACCACCGTGTCCTTGAGTCCGATGGTGGCGATGGTGCGCCCGCTGCCATACACGAGAGAATTTTCACTGTCGATGTCGATGACGTTCTCGCTGAGGCTATTCCCGCGCTCGTCGCGCGGGAGCAGGCGGTGGATGGTCGTCCATTCGCCGAGATCGGACCACCCGATGTCAGCCGGCAGCACGACAATGCGCGACGAGTGCTCCAGCACACCGTAGTCGATCGATATCGGTTCGAGCCGTTGATACACTGCTTCCAGTGTCCGAGTACTGGTGTTGTCTGCCAAGCTCTGGGCGATCTCGTGCAATCCCTGCGCCAGGGCAGGCATGTAGGTGGCGATTTCCGCGAGGATGGTTGACGCCTGCCAGAGAAAGATCCCGCCGTTCCAGTAGTAGGCGCCGCTGTCGAGGTACTCTTGCGCCTGCTGTGCCGTGGGTTTTTCCACGAAGCGTTCGACCCGGTAGGCGGTGATCTGTCCCCCGTCAAGCGTGAGAGGGAGTGCCAATGGCTCACCGCGCCGGATGTACCCGTAGCCGGTTTCCGGGCGGTCGGGGACGATGCCGAGCGTCACGAGCACTCCCGTGTGCGCAAGGTGCGCGGCGTGTGCGAGGAGGGTGACGAACACGTCTGGTCGAGCGATCCAGTGATCGGCCGGCATCACTGCCATGACCGCGTCTGGATCGCGCTGCAAAAGATGGATGGCCGCCAAGCCAATAGCTGCGGCCGTGTTTCTCCCCAGCGGCTCGACCAGAATGTGAGCGGCGGTGTCCGGAAACTGCGGCAGCGCGGCCAGCTGCGAGCGGACGAGAAACTCTTGCTCTTTACTGGTGACGATCCAGACACGATCCGGAGGAATCAAGGGCCCTGGCCGTAGCAGGGTTTCCTGCAGCAGGGTATGTGCACCCAGAAGTTTGAGAAACTGTTTTGGGTAATGGGCGCGGCTCAAAGGCCAGAGGCGTGTCCCCCCACCACCAGCAAGAATCACCGCGTGTAACATGCCTGGCTCCTTCCTTCCCGCATATGTGGTGTCGCGTGTACAGCGTGCTCTGCCCCCCTCAGTACCGCTTGCGCCAAAACAGATCGATACTACTATCCCCCTGCGAGGTGGTGGAGGCTTTGAGCTGCCAGTCGGTGTCCAGTTGATACTCGACCGACACCTCCTGTTTTTGCTGACCCCCAAGTTGCTGTGAGGTGGAGACGAAGACGTCCTTGGTCACGTACGTGCCGATTCCCAACCGCCCTTCGGCGACGTTGAGTTCTAGCCTGTCGAGACCCAGGCGTTCTGCGACCGTTTGCCGCAGGTCCGAGGCGAGATAGCCTGCCGTGGCCTGCAGAACCTGCGCCTGCAGCGATACTCTTTCTCCTTGGTTTAAAGCGTTTGCCGGTTTGCCGAAGGCGAGGAGAGACAGAATATCGGCCTGATCCAAGGGAGGATCGCTCTGCAACGTCAATGTCGGTGTGTCAGCTGTTCCGCCGATAATCACGTCCACTTTGTAGCGAGGGAGGGAATAGCGTGCGATCACTTCGAGGGTGGGGGTGATGGGGGTGCCGCCGGTAAAAGTCATCCGTCCCCTTTCGATCTGAAATTGCCGTCCATAAAAGGCGTACCATCCGCGCACGGTCTCGATCTGACCAGTGAGGGTCAGATCTTCCAGCGGGTTTTTTCTTACCTGCACCTGCCCCGTCAGTTCGATAGAGCCGTCGTGCATCTGGATCCACGTGTCGCGGGGGATGGTGACAGAGAGGTCGAGGCGCAGGTGGCGGTATAGGGCATGCTGCACCTGTGGGACGGAGAAGCGATCGGCCTGCTGGATTGGTGCTTCATCTTCCCGTTGGGAGCGCAGCGCGAGTTCCTCGAGGTTTTGCACGACGGTGATACTCGGGTCTCTGGCAGGAGGGCCGCCTGTAAGCGCGGCGAGGTTTGGGCGCAGGGTGGTATCGCGCAGTCTGAGCGCGCCGCGCACGACCGGGGACTGCAGCGACCCCGAACACAAGACCTGGCCGGACACCGCCACCGTGTACTCAGGGGTGTTGAGCACGCGGAAGCGATCGGTGTTCAGCGTCAGGTCGAGCGCGGTGATGGTGTATCCCTGTATCGTCAGTTTCCCCGAGCCGGTGAGTTGCCCTCTGCCGGCTGCGACGTCAAAACGAGCAAGCTGTATCGCGTCCGGCGTCAGGCCGAGTTGGAGCTCGATCTGTTGTAGGACCGTTCCGAGTGGCACGAGGCGCATGCGGCCCTGTTGGATCTTGATCTCTCCGGTCGGCATCGGTGCATCGAGCCTGCCCCTCAGGCGCACGTCGACGCTGAGTGTCCCCTGCACCTCGCGGATCGCTTTGCTGAACAGGTTGAGAAACGCGAGACTGAGCCCATCGGAGCGCACTCGCAGGTCGGCCTCGCCCAGCACGGGCTGCGGTCGATCTTCCCAGCCGAGTGACAGAGGAATGCTGCCCTCGACAGTCAGCACGTGCTTAGCATCCTGACGGAAGGCGATCTGCACGCGTACAGACTGGTGTTGGTAGAGCCCGACGGCGGTCAATCCAGCATAGGGCTGACCAGCAATCATCAGACCGTCGGTTGCGAGAGTGGCCGCAATCGTCGGGCTTGCTGCCGTGCCGCGCACGGAGACCTCTGCGCTCATAGTCCCGTCTACTGCAGGGCCGCCGGGCGCAAAGAAAGCGTGCAGCTCTGCCAGCGGGAGCCGCTGCACCTGCAACTGGAAGTTTTGCGTTCCGCGTCGTGACACGACGCCGCTGGCGCGTACGAACTGGTCTCCACGGTGAAGCTGAAAGTTGGTCAGGGTGACAGCGTCGTCCTGGAGGGTGAGCTGTGCCGCTTGCGGCAGATGCCACATGCCTGAGGGGAGACGAAGGGAGAGGTGGCGCAGCTGGGCGGCGAGGCGTTGCTGATCGTAGCGCAGAGCGGCTTCCAGGGTCAGGGTGCGGATGTCGTCCATCTGGACGTGCACGGCTGCTTGGGCGTCCAGCGGCCACAGACTGCCCAACGTCAGCTCGGTGGTGACAGTGCGTACCGTGGTTCCCATCGTGACCTCTGTTCCCGTTGCCGTCACCCGTCCCTGGGGGCGTTCTCTCCCGATTCCTGCCAGGGTCCAGGTTGTGGTGCCGTGTCGGACAGAGAGGGAGTCGAGACGCAGATCGGTGACTGTCGCCTGTCCGTCGCAGCGCAGATCCTGCGCCGTCCCCTGCACCGTACCGGCCGCCTGCAGGTGTCCCGCGCCGGTGTAGCCGAGCAGTGCCAGCCAGGGAGTCAGGTTTTTTGCCTCCGCCGTATAGGTCAGTTGCCCCTCTGGGGTGCGGGCTCGCACGCCGATCGTCCCGTGCGCGGCCAGCTGTGCGTCGGGGGTGCGCACCTGCAGGAGATCGAGGATGAGCCGTCCCTGACGGAAGGCGGCGCGTGCCTCTCCGTGGGTGATGGTCACCGGTCCCACGCGGGAGGGATGCACGGTGATGTGTACGCGACCGTCCAGCTCCTCTCGAGCCAGGCCGCTGCCTTGTGCCCACAGGTCGAGAGTGAGCTGCCCGGTCAGAGAGGGCTGTTCTGGGACGACGCGCGCGAGCACGAGATCGTCGATTTTGGCGGTGAGTTCGTACTGGGGAGCACGGCCCAGGAGGATACGGCCCTGCACCTGGGCGTTGCCGTGCGCGCTGGTCGCGGTAGTCCGAAGGGTCAACTCCTCCTTCCTCAGCTCACCGGTAAACGCGAGCGCGTCGACAGACCAGCCGTGGACGCGCAAGCGGGAAGCGGATGCCTCTAGGGTCGCCTGGGGTGAGACTGTCCCCGTGCCGGTCACGGTGAGCCGGCCTCGTACCTCGCCAGCCAGGTAGGGGGTCAGCAGGAGCTGCTCGAGCGCGAGGTGCTCGACGACAACCTGACCGTGGTACTGCAGCGGCGTTGTGGCGAGGTTGACCACCCCTGCGGTTGTGATCTGTCCGGTGGCTGCTCCTAGGGTGGCACGCACCTGCAGGTCAGCGAGGGGACCGTTTACCTCCACCTGCCCAGACAGGTCGGCCTGCAGCGGGAGAGCCGGGAAGATGGCGCGTACGTCAGCGGCTGCCAACTGCTCGACTGAGGCGGTCAAGGCGATGGTGGGGGCTGTGAGATCCTGGAGGATGCCTGCCATCCGTAGCTGTGAGCGAGGGGTTCGCACAGCGACATCTTGCAGGCGCAGAGTTGGTGGGGAGATCGTATCATCGTAAGAAAGCCCGCCGCTCGCTTGCAATGGGGGCATCTGAGGGTGTGCGAAGGAAAGTTCGACTCGCGTCAAGTGGACCTGCGTCCCTGTCGGCCAGACGGCAAACTCACCGGCGAGCGAGAACGGACTGAGATGTGCCTCTTCGCCAGTAGCGTAGTAGAGAGCGAGGCGCCCATCGGTGATGCGGACGCGCTGGAAGAGCAACGCCGGTTCTTGCGGTGCCTCCGTGATATGGAAGAGGCGGGAGATATTCCACGTGCCGTCCGGTGCCTGCCACAAGCTCAACTGCGGGGCTGTGACGTCCAGTGCGGCGATATGGAGAGAGCCAGACCATAACAGGGTGTAGAGCTGCCGCAGCAGGGAAACAGTAAGCGCTGCCTGGGGAATGTGTACCACTTGCCTTCCGTCCTGGTGAATCGAGAGATTGTGAAGGGAGAGTTGCGTCCATACCGAGCCGCTCACCCCTTCGAGGGTCAGGGTTCCGTGAATGGACGGTTGCAGAAGCGCCACCAGCTGCTCTCTGCACCAGCGGTGAAATGCGGCCGTGCGCGTGAATATCCCCACTGCCACCACGGCCAAACACACGAAGGTCGCCAGACCGATGAGGATCCACCCGCTCACACGCAGAATCTGCCGCTTCACACCGCCTCCCGTTAAAAGAACTGTCCGATGCTGAAATGGACCTGCCAAGGTTGATCTTTTCGCGGCGGATCGAAGGGAAAGCCCACGTCGAGCCGGAACGGTCCCACCGGGGTCGTGTACCGCACGCCGAGGCCTGCGGCGTATTTGAGGGCGTCGAGCGGGAAGGTGAAGGAACGGAGGGACACATAGCCGAAGTCGAGGAACACCGCTCCGCCGATTTGCGGCGAGAACTGTCGGCGTAACTCCAGCGAGCCTTCGATCAGCGTGTGCCCACCGACCGGGTCGTTGGCCTCGGAGATGGGGCCGAGACGATTCCGACCATAGCCGCGCACTCCGGTTCCGCCTCCGGCAAAGAAGCGCTCGAAGAGCGGTACCTCTTTGCTGTTGCCTGTAGGGTTCGCAACCCCGATTTTGAGCCGTGACGCGAACACCAGGTCCTCCGCCAGCAGGGAATATTTTTTCGCTTCTCCCTGTGCTTTATAAAAGGAGAAGTCTCCCCCGAGGAAGTCCCCAACCTGTTCGATACTCAGGGAGACGATGCCACCGCGGACCGGATTGAGCGGATCGTCCGCCGTATTCCACACTAGCCCGAGGGAGAGACCAGAGAGGACGCCTTCACGTTGGAAGTCTCGTAGCGCGCGGATAGTCCCAGCAGCCACGTTATTCAGTTTATCGTATTCGAGGCGGTAGGCGAGAAACCCAGAAACGGTGGACGAAAATTTGCGCTCGAGTCTGGGCTGCACGCGAGTCGCGTTGAGGAGATAGCTCGACTCGCTGATCTGCAAGGGACTCAGAGCGGCGGAGAAGCGGGTGCGGGGCGAGAGGAAGTGCGGTTGCAGGAAGGTGAAACTCAGATTGCGGTCGAGGGAAGAATATTTCGCCCCGATGTCCAGTTGACGCCCGCTACCGAGCCAGTTGTGGTTGCGCCAGCGCACTTGCCCGCGGAATTGGCCTTCCGTGCCGTACCCGACGCCGAGTTGCCATTCGCGGGACGGTTTTTCTTCGACCTGTACCCGCATGGGGACGATCGCCGGATCCGGCGGGAATTCCTCCTGCAGAAAACGGACGGAGCTGAACAGGTTGAGGGCGAGCAGGTTCTGCCGGGAGGCGGCGACGGCTGCGGCAGAAAAGGGTTGGCCAGGTGTGTACATGAGTTCGCGGGCGATCAGGGTCGGGGCGACCGTTTTTGCTCCTTCGATGCGTGTCGGACCGAATACCGTGCGTGGACCGGCGGTGACGGTGTAGTACACACGGGCGACTCGCTGGTCGAGAATCACCTCAGCGTGCCGCGTGACCGATACCCGCCCGTGATGCCGATCGAGGAAAAAAGCTTTGATCTTCTCTTCGGTTTGGTGGTAGAGGGCCTCGGTAAAGACCATGCCCTCGCGCAACGGCAACTGCCCGCGGAAGGTGGCGAATTCCGCCGCTGCCGCTGGTTGGTCGGTTACCGTCACCGTGACCTGAGCGACTTTCACCGGCTCTCCTTCTTGCACGGACACCGTGGCGGTGACCTGGTGGGTAGCAGGATCCACGGCAAGATCATACGCCACTTGCGCCGCGTAGTAGCCCTGGGTGTGATAGAATCGCCTGATGCGCTCGAGATCCGCAGCGAACGCCACGGGATCGAAACGGGGCAATGGTTGCCAGGGGGTGTACCAGGGGCGTGTCTTGGTGACCAGCCCTGCCCGTAACTCGTCGCTGGAGAAGCGCCTATTGCCGACAAACCGCAGTTGTGCTGTCCACCACTGCTCGCTCGGATCGAGTTCCTCGACGGTCAGCGCCCAAACGGACACCCCCCACAATCCGAACCACAGGCAGAAACAGAGATGCGCTCCTCTCATGTCACGACACCACCCATACCACACATCCACAGCAACAGGATACCGTGCGCACCCGGATGTCGCTAGCCTCGCTGCAGGGAGGGGGCGATGGGATGGCTTTACCGATAGACGTGATAGTCAAGGGCCGGAAAGATGTTGTCCTGTGCTTCCACCGTGCGCAGCCAGACGTCATCAGGTCGGTGAGCGCAGAGGGTGTCGTAGAGCTGGGTGAAGCGCGAGAGGTGTCGCTGCACTCGTGCGGTCGCATAGTGGGGAGCAGTGCCGTGCTGGATCAAGAAGGCCCAATCGCTCGCTTGCGCCAGGAGGAGTTCTCGTGCAGCCTGGTTCAGGGCGCGGCGCTGGAATCCTTCGGCGTGTGGGAAGCGTGCGGCCAGTTCCACCATGCGGTCGGCGGCTCGATGCAGAGGAGGGTAGATCCAGCGATTGGCCTCGGAGAGCCAGACGCCGTGGTATCCCTCTGCACCCCAGCTTGAAGCGGCCGGAGTCGCTACCTGGTTCGTGGGGAAACGGTGGAGATAGTCGGAGAGGGTGATCAATTCCAGCGTGTCGGGTTCCGCTGCCGCCTGACGAATCACGCACTCGAGCCACTGCGGCCCCTCGAACCACCAGTGACCGAACAGTTCGGCATCGTACGGTGCGACGAGTAACGGTGGTCGGTCCATCTTGCCGCTCAGCCATTCGACTCGTTGTCTGCACTGCGAGAGGAAGTGGCGCGCATGCTGCGCGGCTCTCTCTCGTGCCCGGTGTGGATCGTAGGGTGCTTTCTCGTGCGTCTGCCCGGTGATGCGATAGTACTTGATGCCGAGCGGCACGCGGTCCCCTGGAGGGGGCAAGTAGGGGCGGAGATAGGCGTCGTCGAGGTCGTACCCGATATCGCGGTAAAAGTCGCGGTACACCGGGTCTCCCGGGTAGCCGACGAGGGAGCTCCATACTTGGTGTGACGAGTTGGCGTCGCGTCCAAAGGCGGCAACCCCGCTGGGGCAGTACACCGGAGCGTAGGTGACATACACCGGACGGGGAGTGGCATGCAGGATGGCGTGCGTGTCGACGATAAAATAGCGAATGCCGCATGCCTGCAAAATTTCGTCCAAGCCTGGATAATAGCCGCACTCCGGCACCCACATGCCGGCTGGGGTACGGGCGAAGAAGCGGCGGTACTCGTCGATACCGATCTGCACTTGGGCCCGCACCGCTTTCTCGTTGACCTGTAACAGGGGAAGATAGCCATGGGTCGCTGCGCAACTCATGATCTCGATGACCCCGGCATCCTGCAACTGACCGAACGCGCGCGGCAAATTGCCGCCGTAGCGATCGACAAAGGTCTCCCGTGCCTGCGAGAAGAGCCGGAGATACATCCGTGCAAGGCGGGAGAAGGTCGGGTCTGAGTGGGTCCGTGCGATCTCGTGACTGGCTAGCGCGAGGAGACGGTCGAGGTGTCGGAGGTAGCGGTTTTGCAGTACAGCATCATCGAGCATGTTCAACAGGGGAGGAGAGAGCGAAAGCGTCAAACGGCAAGCGATCTGGTCCTGCGCAAGCCGTTCCAAGAGGTGGAGCAGGGGCAGATAGGTTTCGGTGATGGCCTCGTACAACCAGCGCTCTTCGAGGAACTCCTCGTATTCGGGGTGACGCACGAACGGCAGATGCGCATGGAGCACGAAAGCCAGCAGACCTTTTGCCATGGACT